>DASRRF010000584.1:0-7663 GCA_035695905.1 Micromonosporaceae bacterium
CCGTTGCCGTTCAACGAGAACCAACCCGCGGCGCAGGACGAGCCGGCGTCCGCCCGGCCTCGCGGCAGGATCGCGGTCACTCCGGTACGCACGCCGGCCCCCTCGACCAGCGTGGTGTATCCGACCTCCACCCCGGGTACGTCGGTGATGGCGTTGTGCTGACCGGGCCGTCCGGCGAGTGGGATGCCGAGTTCGCGCGCCCTCATCGCGAATCCACATACTCGTCGGCGATGTCCAAGGCCGCGTCGATCGCGTCGATGCCCACCTTGATCTCCTCCTCGGTGATGACCAGGGGTGGGGCGAGGTGGATCCGGTTCATGTGCACGAACGGCCACACGCCGGCTTCGCGGCAGGCCTGCTGCACCCGGGTCATCGGCTCGGCGTCCGGGCCGGTCGCGTTGAACGGCACCAGCATCTCCCGGCTAGCCCGGTCCTTGACCAGCTCGACCGCCCACATCAGGCCGCGACCGCGTACGTCCCCAATGGACGGATGCCGGTCCGCCAGCTCGCCCAGCCGCGGGCCGACAACGTCCTCGCCGAGCCGCCGGACGTGGTCCAGGATGTGTTCGTCCTCGATGGCGTGGACCGAAGCGACCCCGGCCGCGCAGGCCAGCGGGTGACCCGAGTAGGTCAGCCCACCCGGGTACGGGGTGTCCCGGAACGTGTCCGCGATCCGGGCCGAGATAATCACCCCGCCAAGCGGCACATACCCGGAGTTGACGCCTTTGGCGAACGTGATGAGATCCGGGGTCACGCCGAACGCGTCGGTGGCGAACCATTCGCCGACCCGGCCGAACCCGACCATCACCTCGTCGCAGATCAGCATGATGCCGTACCGGTCACACAGCTCGCGGACGCCGGGCAGGTAGTCCGGCGGAGGTACGAGCACCCCGTTCGTGCCGACGATGGTCTCCAGCAGGATGGCCGCGACCGTGTGCGGGCCTTCCAGGGTGAGCACCTCCGCCAGGTGCGCCAGCGGGTCGGCGTCCGGGGCGCGGTACGGGTACGGCCCGTGGAAGTGCACCACCCCCGGCATGCCGGGCTCATTCGGCCAGCGCCGCGGATCGCCGGTCAACGTGATCGAGCCGCTCGTGGCGCCGTGGTACGACCGGTAGGCGGTGAGCACCTTCGACCGTCCAGTGTGGAGCCTGGCCATCCGGACGGCGTTCTCGTTGGCTTCGGCGCCGCCGTTGGTGAAGAACACCCGATCGAGGTCGCCGGGAGCGCGTTCGGCGATGAGTCGGGCCAGCTCACCGCGTACGTCGTTGGCGAACTGTGGCGCCACCGTGCACAGCCGGTCGGCCTGCTCCCGTACCGCGGCCACCAGCTTCGGGTGCCGGTGGCCCAGGTTGGCGTAGATGAGCTGGGCGGCCAGGTCCAGGTAGCGCCGGCCGGAGTAGTCCCAGAACCAGCACCCCTGCGCGCCGGCGATCGGCAACGGGTCGATGTGCCCCTGCGCGGACCAGGAGTGGAACACGTGGGCGCGGTCGTCCGCACGGACCCGGCTTTCCACGGCATCCATCGCACTCACCGGTTCCTCGGGAACCCCAGGTCGGGACCGGCGCTCGCGTGCCGATCCGGCCAGCGGGTGGTGACCACCTTGGTTCGGGTGTAGAAGTGCACGCCGTGCGGGCCGTACATGTGGGTGTCGCCGTACAGCGACTGCTTCCAGCCGCCGAAGGAGTAGTACGCCACGGGCACCGGGATCGGTACGTTCACGCCGACCATGCCGGTGGACACCTCGGACTCGAAACGGTGCGCCGCTCCGCCGTCCCGGGTGAAGATGGCGGCCCCGTTGCCGTACGGGTTCGCGTTGACGAGCGCGATCGCCTCGTCGTACGTATCTACCCGCGCGACGCAGAGCACCGGACCGAATATCTCGTCGCGGTAGACCGCCATTCGTGGCGTCACACCGTCGACGAGGCTGGCCCCGAGGAAGAACCCGGGGCTGTCGAACTGTGACCGCCGGCCATCCACCACGACCATTGCCCCCTCGGCGCTGGCCACGTCGAGATATCCCGCCACCCGGTCGCGGTGTTCCCGGGTGATCAGCGGGCCCATCTCGGCCTCCGGGTCGGTGCCCGGCCCGATCCGCAGCCCGGCCAGCCGGGCCGCGACGGCGGCGACGAGCTCATCGGCGATCGCACCGACGGGTACCAGAACCGACACGGCCATGCAGCGCTCGCCGGCCGATCCGTAGGCGGCCGAGACCGCGGCATCGGCGGCCAGCGCGACGTCCGCGTCGGGCAGTACGACCATGTGGTTCTTCGCGCCACCGAGGGCCTGCACCCGCTTGCCGGCCGCCGTACCGCGTTGATAGACGTGCCGGGCGACCGGCGTCGATCCGACGAAGCTGATTGCCGCGACCGCCGGGTGGTCGAGCAGCCGGTCGACCGCGACCGGCCCGCCCTGCACGACGTTGAATACTCCATCCGGGAGCCCCGCTTCGGCCAGCATCGCGGCGATCAGCAGGGATGGCGACGGATCCTTCTCACTCGGCTTGAGCACGAACGTGTTCCCGCATGCGATCGCGGTCGTGAGCATCCACAGTGGAACCATCACCGGGAAGTTGAAGGGTGTGATGCCGGCGACCACACCCAGCGGTTGGTGTATTTCATGCACGCCGATCCCGGTGGACGCCTGAGCGGTATGGCCGCCCTTGAGCAGCTGCGGGATGCCGCACGCGAACTCGACGTTCTCCAGCCCGCGGGCGACCTCACCCATCGCGTCGGCGAGCACCTTGCCGTGCTCGGCCGTGATCGCGGCCGCCAGCTCGGCGCGATGCTCGTCCATCAGGTGGCGGAAGGCAAACATGATCTCGGTGCGCCGGGCCAGGCTGGTCGTCGCCCACCTGGGCCAGGTCTCCGCGGCGGCTGCCACGGCGAGATCGACCTCCGCGGCACCGGCGAGATCCACCTGCCCGGTCTGCTCGCCGGTGGCCGGGTTGTAGACGGGCCCGGCCTGCCCGCCCGTGACCTGCTTGCCCCCGATCAGGTGGGAGATGCGTTGCATGATCCCATGGAATAACACCAGGGGCTGTGACACAAGCATGACTTTGTTACGGTACAAAGATGCTGACCGAACGGGACCTCGCCGCACGCGTGACCGAGCGGACCGCGAGCGGTGTGGCGACCGCGATCGCGCGCCTCGTCTCCACCGGAGACCTGGCGGCGGGGGTACGGCTGCCGACCGTCCGAGCGCTCGCCCGGGCGCTACGGATGAGCCCCACGACCGTCTCCGAGGCGTGGCAGAGCCTGCTCCGGTCCGGCGTTATCGAGACCGGCGGCCGGCGCGGGTCGACGGTCCGCGGGGTACCCAGGTCCGCCGGCCCGTCGCGGTTCTCCCGGCTGCACAGCGACCTGCCGGCCCGGCTGGACCTGTCGGCCGGTACCCCCGACCGCGATCTGCTGCCCGACCTCGGCCACGCACTGCACCGGCTGAGCCGGCTGGCCGCCGCGTCGTCGTACTTCGAGCCCTCGGTACTGCCGGAGCTGGAACGGGTGCTGCGTACCGACTGGCCGTTCGAACCCGAGGCGATCACCGTGGTGGACGGCGCCGTGGACGCGATCGACCGGCTCTTCGATGTGCTGCTGCGGTACGGGGATCGAGTCCTCGTCGAGAACCCCACCTTCCCGCCCATCCTCGACCTGCTCGAACAGCGAGGCATGGTGCCGGTACCGCTGCCGCTGGACGACGAGGGCATCGACCCGGCCGCGCTCGGCGCCGCACTGTCCGGCGCCGGGCCGGCCAAGGCCCTGCTGCTGCAGCCCCGGGCGCACAACCCTTACGGGTACGCGATGAGCCAGCCGCGAGCCGAGGAGCTGGCCGGCGTGCTCGCCGCCAACCCGGGCGTGGTGGTCATCGAAGACGACCACGCGGCCGCCATCTCCATCGCCGCTCCGGTCAGCCTCGGCCCGTACCTGCCGGACCGCACTGTCTACATTAGAGGGTATTCGAAGTCGCACGGACCGGACCTCCGGTTGGCCGCCCTCGGCGGAGCGGGCGACATCGTCGATCGGGTCATCCAGCGCCGGCTGCTCGGCCCGGCCTGGTCGAGTCGCCTCCTGCAGGCCGTCCTGCTCGATCTGCTCACCGATCCCGCTTCGGTCGCCGCGGTGGCGCAGGCCCGGCAGGCGTACGCCGAGCGGCGCAGCCGGTTGACCACGGCGCTCGCCGACCGCGGGGTACGGGTCAGCGGCCACGACGGCATCAACGTCTGGATCGAGGTGTACGACGAGAACTCCGCGCTCGTGACGCTGGCCGTACACGGGATCACCGTCGCGCCCGGTTCACCGTTCCTGTGCGCGCCGCTGGACGCCAACCACATCCGGATCACCTGCGCGACCGTCCACGAAGGATACGAGTCGCTGGCAGACCTCGTCGCGATCGCCTGCGCCCGCCCCGGCGGCCGGCGCGGGCACACCGTCTGACCCGGCTACCGCCGTACCAGAGAAACTGGCTGGATCAGGCCGGCGCTGATGGTCTCGACCACTACGAGCACGGCGATCGTCTCGGTGCCGAGCAGTCCAATGAGGACAACCAACTGGGTGATGCCGGCCTGGATCGGGCTCGCGCCGGCCAGCAGCACGCCGACGAACGCGCCGGGCAGGGTGACCAGGCCGACCGTACGGGTCTGGTCCAGTGCCGGCAGCAGGGCCTGGGCCGCGGCCGGCCGGCACACGTCGTGGCGGGACGCGCGGGCCGGGAAGCCGAGAGCGAGCCGGGCCTCGTACTCGCCGTGGCGCGCGTCGAGCTCGTCCAGTGCGCGCCGCCCGGCCAACCCGCCCGCGGTCATCGCTCCGCCGATCAGGATCCCGGCCACCGGCAGTACCGCGACCGTGCGCAGCGGTACGAGCCCGGAGGTCATGAGCAGTCCCAGCACCGGGACGACGCCGGCGGCGATCGCACCGGCCACCCAGACTCCACTGGCGTGGCCGGTGATCCGGCGGGCCGCCGTGCCGGACGCGATGACAAACATCAAGGTTATGAACGCGGTGGTCAGTACGCCGGAGCGGAGTACCGCGACGATCACCAGCGAGACCGCCGCGAGCTGCCCGACCGCGCGCAGCGACGCGGTGACCGTCGCGCGGGCCAGACCGAGCCGCCCCACTCCGGCCAGCAGCGCGGTCAACGTCACGAGTACGGCGAGCGTGCCGGCGAGCACCGGCCAGTGCGCGGAGATGGATGCGTTCACCGCAGCAGATCGCCGATCGGCTCGGCCCGCACGGCCTCGCCCAGCGGTGGCAACCCGTACAGTCGCTCCACTGTGGCCAGTACCGTGTAATGGGTTATCCGCTGTGGGTACCGGCCGGCCCGCACCCGGGCACCTGCGACCAGGGTGAGGATCTGGTTGGTACGCGAGCCGTCGTCCTCGTCGAACGTCACGATGAGCAGGCTGTTGTGCCCGTACGCCCAGGACAGGTACGGATCCAGTTGGCTGCGCAACCACTGGTCGCCGGCGGCGATCGAGCAGTCGTGCATGTCGTGGCAGAGGTTCGGTACGACGAACGCGACGGTCGGCAGGCGTGCGTAGTCGGTGGGGAAGGCCGAGTACGGCTGGTTGACGTCGGCCGGGAGGTTGTCGAAGTCCACCCACGGGTTGTGCTTCGCGGCATAGCCCCGGTGGCCGCAGCCGGTGTCGCCCGGCGCGGCAAGGTCCTCGGAGTATCCGGTGAACGTGAAGCCGGCGTCGCGCAGCTGGGCTCCCAGGTTGGGCCGACCGGGTAGCCGGACCGGGCAATGGTCGCTCGTCACGCCCTGGGTGGAGCCCGAGAACAGCGCGAGATAGTTGGGTTGGCTCGGATGCGTAACCGCGTGGGCGTTGGTGAACAGCGCCGCGCTGTTCATCAGCGAGTGCAGGTAACCGGCCCGGGGGTCGTTCGCGATCTGTGCGTACGACTTGTTCTCGAAGATGACGACGACCACGTGGTCCGGGTGCGACGCGGTCGTCGAGGGCGGCGGCGCCGCGGGCGTTGGTGCGAGAGTGGCCGGCAGGGTGGGCCGCGGGGCGGTCGGCGGCGGGTTCGTGCACGCCGTCAACCCGGCCAGGCACACCAGCGCCACGGCGACGCGGGCCGCGGTGCGAGAGTGTAGCTGTGCAACTGCCCCGCGATCGAAGGCGAGTCGCTCCATGACGCACGACACTAGCAATGCGTCCACCGGTATCGTCCAGTTCGTGCCCCGGCCGGGCATTCTGGACCTCGGGCCGGGCTACCTCGAACCGGCGCTGCTACCGGTGGCGGCGCTGCGGGACACGTTGCGCTCCGCGATGGCGATGTACGGGCCGCAGTGCCTGGGGTACGGGGCGAACCGGGGGCCACGACCGCTGCTGGAGTCGTTGGCGCGGCTGACCGCAGGTTGGGACGGCCGGTCGTACCCGATCGACAGCTTCCTCGTCACCGGCGGCACCTCGCAGATGCTGGACCACCTCGCCGGCACGTTGGCCGCCCCCGGCGATGTGGTGCTGACGGAGGCGACCAGCTACAACTTCGGCTGCGACATCTTCCGCCAGCACGGGCTGCGCCTGGTGCCGGTCGACTGCGACGACGCCGGGATGACCCCCACCGGCCTACACAAGTCCATTGTGGAACTCCGACGCGCCGAGGGACGCATCGCGTTCGCCTATGTCATCCCGACGTTCCACAACCCGACCGGACGGCTCACGCCGCTGGATCGGCGGCTGGAGCTGCTTGACGTCACCGGTGCGCACCGCGTCCGGGTCGTCGAGGACAACGCGTACCGCGACATCGTGCTCGACGACGTGGCCGTACCGCCATCGCTGCTGAGCCTGGCCGACACCGGCGTGGTCCAGCTCTCGTCGTTCTCCAAGTGCCTGGCGCCCGGCCTGCGGCTGGGTTGGCTCACCGGAGACGTCGATCTGGTCGAGCGGGTGGCCACGAGCGCGATGCTCCACAGTGGAGGTTGCTTGAACCACGTGATGGCGCTGATGGTTTCGGAGCTGTTCGGCTCCGGCGCGTTCGACCGGCACGTGACGGGCCTGCGGCGCGCCCTCACCGCCCGTCGCGATGCGCTGCTGGCCGGCCTGCGGGACGGCCTGCCGGGCGGGTACCACCTCGCCGAGCCGCGTGGTGGGTTCTTCGTCTGGCTGGAGCTGCCGCCCGGCGTCACCGATACCCAAGTGTCCACAATGGCCGAGGAGTACGGGGTCGGCATCGTCGCGGGCAGCCGGTTCGCGGTGGGCGACGCGCCGCCGGCGGTACGGCTGTCCTTCAGCTTCCACCCGCCGGCCGATCTGCACCGGGCCGGCCAGCTCATCGCCGCCGGCTGCCGGGCCATCGGTTAGAAGACATCCGGCGTGTTCCGCGGCCGGCGGACGAGGACCGCACCGATCAGCATGCCCAGCGCGATCGCGGCGAGCAGCCCGATCATGCCGGCGAGATCGCTCACCCCCTGGATGGGATGCCCACCGAGCCAGCTGTCCAACCCGCGTAGCCCGTGCGATCCCGGGGTCAACACGTAGAAGGCGCCCAGATACAGCACGTACGGCGGGGGCAGCCCCGGTCGGCGGCCGAGCAGCAGGGCGGTGACGCTCATCACGACCGCGCCGATGAACGTGCCGATCGGGTCGCCGAAGATCCGTACACCGAGCGCGACCGCGGCCGCGGTCAGCAGCACCAGCAACAGCGCCCACGGAAGGTCCCGC
>DASRRF010000585.1:0-1897 GCA_035695905.1 Micromonosporaceae bacterium
GACCCGTGGGACGTGTTCCACCAGGGCCTGGCCCGGCGTACCGGGCTGTCCATCGGCACGGTGACGATCGCCGTCGGCGCGCTGGTCCTGCTGCTGTGGATCCCGTTGCGGCAGTGGCCCGGGATCGGTACGGCGAGCAACGTCGTGGTGATCGGGCTGGCGGTGGACGGCTGGATCGCGGTGTTGCCAACGACACACTCGTGGCCGGCCCGCTCGGCGTTTCTCGTCGTGGGCGTACTGCTCTGCGGCGTAGCCACCGGGCTCTACATCGGCGCCAGCCTCGGCCCCGGCCCGCGGGACGGGCTGATGACCGGCCTCGTGGCCCGCTCCGGCCGGTCGATCCGGTTGGTGCGTACCGCGATCGAACTGGCCGTGCTCGCCGCCGGCTTCGCGCTGGGCGGGACCGTCGGGGTGGGCACCGTGCTGTACGCGATGTCGATCGGTCCACTCGCGCACTACTTCATCCCGCTGTGTACGGTTCGGGCCACCCCGGCGCGGGTGCGCACGCGGTAACGTCCCGCGGATGGACGCGTACCCCCGCTTTGATCTGGAAGGCCGCACCGCGCTGGTGACCGGGGCGGCCCGCGGCCTCGGCCACGCGATCGCCCTGGCCC
Organism: Micromonosporaceae bacterium; assembly: GCA_035695905.1. Lineage (GTDB taxonomy): Bacteria > Actinomycetota > Actinomycetes > Mycobacteriales > Micromonosporaceae > EFPC-2. Next base: position 615 of record DASRRF010000585.1, read on the forward strand.
TCGCGCATGCCGGCGCGGATGTGGCGCTCGGCCTGCGCGACCCGGCCACCGGTGCCGAGCTGGCTGGCGCGATCGAGCGCATGGGCCGGCGCGCGATCCGGCTGCCGATGGACGTCCGCGACCTGTCCCAGGTGCGGGCCGCGGTTTCGGACACCGTGGCCACCCTGGGCCGGCTGGACATCCTGGTCAACAACGCCGGTCTCGGCCCGGCCAACCCAGCCGAGCTGGTCACCGAGGAGGACTTCGACCTCACCGTCGAGGTGAACCTCAAGGGCCTCTTCTTCGCCAGCCAGGCGGCCGGCCGGGTGATGATCCAGCAGGGGTACGGGCGGATCGTGAACCTCAGCTCGCAGGCCGGATTCGTCGCGCTGCCAACGGAATCCGTCTACTGCCTGACCAAGGCCGCGATCGCGCACCTGACGAAGTGCCTCGCGGTGGAGTGGGGCACGCACGGGATCACCGTCAACGCGGTCGCGCCGACGTTCATCCGTACCCCCGGAACCGAGCCCGATCTGGCCGACCCGGCGTTCCGGGCCGACGTGGAAGAGCGGATCGCCGGGCTGCACCGGATCGGCGAGCCGGTGGACGTGGCCGGCGCGGTGGTGTTCCTGGCCTCGCCGGCGGCGTCGCTGATCACCGGGACAACGCTGCTCGTCGATGGCGGCTGGACCGCACGCTAGCGGCTCAGACCAGCCCGGCCCGTACCGCGTACAGCGCGGCCTGGGTGCGATCCTGCACGCCGAGCTTGGCGAGGACCGCGCTGACATGGGTCTTCACGGTCTTCTCCGCGATGCCGAGGGCACGGGCGATCTCCCTGTTCGACCTGCCGCGACCGACCTCGACGAGCACCTCGCGCTCGCGGTTGGTGAGCCGGGCACCGTCCCCGACCGGACCACCCTCGGCGAGCAACCGGGTCACCTCCGGATGCAGCAGGTTATGTCCAAGGTGGACAGAGCGGATCGCGGCCGCGAGCGCCGGTGGGTCGACATCCTTGTACACGTACCCGGCGGCACCGGCGCGCATCGCGGGCAGCACCGCGGCCGGCTCGGTGAAGCTGGTAACCACCAGCACCCGGGCCGGATTGCCGCGCTCGCGCAGCTCGCGGAGCGCCGAAACCCCGTCGGAGCCAGGCATCCGCAGGTCCAGCAGGATCACGTCGGGGCGCAACGCCTCGGCCGCGGCGACCGCCCCGGCGCCGTCGGCCGCCTCACCCACCACGTCGAGGTCCTCCTGGCCCTCGCACAGCTGGACTTCTATGCCGTCACGCATCCAGCCGGGCCGTT
>DASRRF010000586.1:0-4275 GCA_035695905.1 Micromonosporaceae bacterium
GGCACCAATGCACGTAGGCGCGCTGCTGGCTCGCGCGGTGGCCGCCGAGCCGGCCCGGCCGCTGATCACCTACTACGACGACGCCACCGGCGAGCGCACCGAACTGTCCGCCGCCACGCTGGCCAACTGGGTGGCCAAGACCGCGAACCTGCTCGTCGACGGCTGCGGCCTGGGGCCTGGCGATCGCGCGCTGGTCGACCTGCCACCGCACTGGCAGACCGCGGCCGTACTGCTCGGTTGCTGGTCGGCCGGGCTGGTTCCAGCCGGTCAGGATCCCGACGTGGTCTTCGCCACCGAAGACCGGGCGGCCGGGTACTCCGGCGAGGTCTTCGGGCTGGCGCTCGCCCCGCTCGGCGCCCCGATGCGCTCGGTTCCGGCCGGCGTGACCGACTACGTCGTCGAGGTACGCGGCCATGGCGACCACTTCGCACCGCCCACAGTGGACCAAAGTGACCTGTGCCGGCGCGCGTACCGCCGGGCGGCCGAAGCCGGGATCGGGTCCGGCGACCGGGTGCTGGTTGACGCCGCGGTCAGCACGGATCCGGTGGACTGGTTGCTCGCCCCGCTGGCGGCCGGCGCCTCAATCGTCCTCTGTGGACACTTCGATCCGGCGAAGCGGGCTGGCCGGATCGCCACGGAACGGATCAGCGTCGAGCTAACCGCTGCGCCGCCAGCCGCTCAAACGCCGTGAGGGACTCGGGATTGGCCAGCGCTCCCTTGGCCGCGGCCGAGTCGACCGGGGTACCGGTGAGGATCCGCTTCACCGGTACCTCCAGCTTCTTCGCCGACAGGGTGCGCGGGACCGCGTCCACCTGGTAGATCTCGTCCGGCACGTGCCGCGGCGACAGGTTGGTACGCAGTTCGCCGGCGATCCGCGCGCGCAGCGCGTCGTCGAGCTCCAGCCCGTCCGCGAGCACCACAAACAGCAGCAGCTCGTCGGGTTCTTCGAGATGTACCACCACGGAGTCGATCACCTCGTCGAGCGCTTCCACGGCGGAGTAGAACTCGGCGGTCCCGAGCCGTACCCCACCCCGGTTCAGGGTGGCGTCGGACCGGCCGGTGATGACACACGTACCGCGTTCGGTGATGGTTATCCAGTCTCCGTGCCGCCACACCCCGGGGAACACGTCGAAGTACGCGGCCCGGTACCGCTCCCCGGTGGGATCGTCCCAGAAACCGACCGGCATGCTCGGCATCGGTGCGGTGATGACGAGCTCGCCGAGCTCGCCGATCACGGGGTGACCCTCGGGGTCGTACGCCTCGACCCGGGAACCCAGGCACCGGCAGGAGATCTCCCCCTCGTAGACGGGCAGCAGCGCGGTCCCGCCGACGAACCCGGTGCACACATCGGTGCCCCCGGACAGCGACTGGGCCTGCACCGTATCGCCGACCGCCTGGTACACCCAGCGGAAACCCTCGGCCGGCAGCGGAGCCCCGGTCGAGCCGAGCGCGCGCAACGTTGACAGGTCCACAGTAGACCGTGGGGCGACGCCCGCCTTGCGGCAGGCCAGCAGGAACGGCGCGGACGTGCCGAAGTAGGTGATCCCGGCATCGGCGGCCAGCCGCCACAGCGTGGTCAGGTCGGGGTACCCGGGATTGCCGTCGTACATCACGATCGCCGCACCCACCGCCGGGCCGGAGGCGAGGAAGTTCCACATCATCCAGCCGGTCGTGGTGAACCAGAAGAACCTGCCCCCCGGCCCGAGTTCGTGGTGCAGCCCGAGCATCTTCAGGTGCTCGACGAGGATCCCGCCGTGGCCGTGCACGATCGGCTTGGGCAGCCCGGTCGTGCCGGACGAGTAGAGCACGTAGAGCGGATGGTCGAACGGCACCGCGGCGAACGCCAGCGGCTCGTCGGTACCGGCGACCAGGTCTGTCCACGGCACCGAGTCGGGCACCTCATTGCCCACATAGGACAGTGCAACCGTGGTACGCAACGACGGCAGCGCCGCGCGGATCGCGGCTATCTCCGCGCGGCGGTCGACCGGCTTGTCGCCGTACACGTAGCCGTCAATGGTCATCAACACGGCCGGCGCGATCTGCCGCCACCGGTCCACCACCGAACGGGTGCCGAACTCGGGCGCGCAGGACGAGAAGACTGCGCCGATGCTCGCACTGGCCAGCATCAGTACGTACGTCTCGGGGATGTTCGGGGCGTACGCGGCCACCCGGTCGCCGGCCCGGACACCGAGCCGTACCAGCCCGGCCCGGACCCGGCGGACCTGCTCGCGCAGCTGCGCGGCGGTGAGCGTGACCGGGTCCCGGGTCTGCGAGTAGCCCAGCACGACCGGCTCATCGTCCGCCACGCCGGGCATCCGCAGCACGTGCTCCGCGTAGTTCAGCGTGGCGCCGGGAAACCAGGTGGTGCCCGGCATGCCGCGATCGACGAGGACCCGCTGCGCCGGTGTGTGTGCGATCACCCGGAAGTAGTCCCAGATGGCCGACCAGAACCCGGGCAGGTCATCCACCGACCACTGCCACATCTGGTGGTAGCCCTCCAAGCCGAGGCCGCGCTCATCGCGCAGCCAGCGCAGGAATGCCCCCATCCGGGACGTCTGCAGCACGTCGTCCGGTGGTGTCCAGAGCACGTCGCCCGCGGTCATCGCCACATCCTGTCGTACGCCCGGCCGGAGCCGCACGGGTGGGCGCCCCGGGCGGAATAGTTGCGGCGTCAACTATCGTTGGGTACGGCAAGAACCAAGGAGGTCGGAATGGGCGTTACGCGACTCAACCACGCCGTACTGTTCGTAAATGATCTAAAGCGGAGCGTCGCGTTCTACACGGACGTGCTGGGCTTCCACCCGGTCAACATGACGCCGGACGGCTTCCGCGGCGCCGCATTCCTCCAGGCACCCGGCTCGACCAACGACCACGACCTCGGGCTGTTCGAGCTCGGTGGGCAGGCCGGCCCGTCGCCCGCCGGCCGCGGCGCGGTCGGCCTCTACCACCTGGCGTGGGAGGTGGACACGCTCGCGGAGTTGGATCGGCTCGCCGGCCGGCTGACCGAAGCCGGCGCGCTCGTCGGCAGCTCCGACCACGGCACGACAAAGAGCCTGTACGCCAAGGATCCGGACGGCCTGGAGTTCGAAGTAGTCTGGCTGATTCCGGCCGACCTGCTGGACGCCCAGGCGCTGGAGGGGCGCAAGCAGATCCGCCCGCTGGACATTGCCCGGGAGATGCACCGGTACGGCGCACAGACCCGTGGCGGGGTGGGTATCTCGACGCCCGGCTAGGGATGCCCGGCCATGCAGAAAACGGTACGGTGCGCGCATGCGACATCTGTTGAGCTTGATAGCTGGAGTCGTGGTCGCGCCGCTGGCATGGGCGCTGGTGGCGATGGGGCAGGCCGGTACCGCGAAGACGCTCGCCACGTGGACGGCGGCGAACGCGTTCGACACCACCGACCTCATCAAGCCGGCCGCGTATCTGGCCGCCGCCGGCATTGTGCTCGGCCTGATCGCCACGCTGCGCATCTCTCCACTGGGTCCGCTGGTGGCTGGACTGGCGTACCTCGGCCTTTATGTGGGTTTCTTCATCGACCCGTTCAAGACGAGCGATGCGGTGCCGAATGGCTGGAAGGTCTTCGGTGACCCGATCCCCTTGCGTACGCCTCTCAACAGCGGCGTGCTCTGTGTCATCGGGGCGCTTCTGGTGATGTCCGCGGTGAGCGCAAAACGATGGCGGGACTGGCCGGTCGCCGCCGTCCCCGCGGTCGAGGGGCTCGGCGAGGCCGCGCCGGCCGACGAGACCCGCCCGTTCGGCATACCGGAGACTGAGGCACCCACCGAGGTGGTCACCCCGTCCGCGCCGGCGCCGAGCTGGCCCCCGATGGACCTACCGGCGGCCGGCGACACCGGGGGCGGCCTGATCCCACCGCGACACGCCGCGGGCGACGAACCGACCGCCGGGCAGAGCGCGGGCGACTCGCCATGGTCCGCGCCGCCCCGCCCGTCCGGTCAGGAGTAGCCGGCCGGGCATCGCCGTGAGCGAGTATGTCTCTGCGACATGTTCATGTCGCAGAGACATACTGCCCTGCGGTAGTGCCTGGCACCCGACAGTCGGGCCGCGCGCCCGACTTGGGCGCCTGTTCGGGGCAGCGTAGGCTCACCGACTATCGTCGGACGGCGGCACCTTGATCGAAAGCGGCGCACCAGCGCACCGCAAAACTGCGAGCGGAGAACAGGCGTGACAATTCCGTACGCGAGCAATCAGGCCCTCCAGGCGATCATCACGGTGGTCCCGCCCTCCGGCGCGGCCCGGCCACGATTGACCTTC
>DASRRF010000587.1:0-3798 GCA_035695905.1 Micromonosporaceae bacterium
CCGGGTGTGACCCTGGTCCCCGGGATGGAGCTGTCCTGCCGCTGGTACGGTCCCGACCACCCGATCGGCCTGCACCTGCTGGGCTACCTGTTCGACCCGTACCACGAAGAGCTTTCGGCCGAGATGAAACGGATCCGGGACAGCCGGGACCGCCGCGCCGAACGGATGGTCGGTCTGCTGCGCGCCGACGGCATCGACGTCACCTGGCAGGAAATCCAGGGGTACGCCGTCGGCGGCGTCGTGGGGCGGCCGCACCTGGCCCAGGCGCTGATCAAGCGCGGGCTGGTGGACTCGGTGAGTGCCGCCTTCGCGCCCGAGTGGCTGGGTCGGCGGTACCGGGTGCCGAAGGAGGACGTCGACGTCTTCCGCGGCCTGCGGTTGATCCGGGACGCCGGCGGGGTGGCGGTGTTCGCGCATCCGAAGGCCCGCAGCCGCGGCCTCATCGTGCCGGACGAGCTGATCGGCGAGCTGGCCCAGGCCGGCCTGTACGGGATCGAGGCCGATCATCCGGACCACGGCCCGGCGGAGCGGGAACACGTACGCCGGCTGGCCAAGGAGCTGGACCTGGTGGTCACCGGATCCAGCGACTACCACGGCGACAACAAGCTGACCCGGCTCGGCGAGAACACCACGGCCCGCGAGGCGTACGAGCAGATCGTCGCCGCGGGCGGCGGCGCCCCACTGGTGGGTGGCTAGGCCGTGCTGCGGCTGTTCGGCGAAATGTTCGTCACCCTGTTCGTGATCATGGACCCGCCGGGCACGATCCCGATCTTCCTGGCGCTCACCGGCGGCCTGGAGCCCCGGCTGCGCCACCGGGCCGCCTGGCAGGCCGTGGCCGTCGCGTTCGCGGTGATCGTGGCGTTCGCGGTCGGCGGCGGCCAGATCCTGAGCTACCTCGGTATCCAGCTGCCGGCGCTGCAGGGAGCCGGCGGGCTGCTGTTGTTGCTGGTGGCGTTGGAGTTGCTGACCGGCAAGCAGGACGACCCGGCGCAGCAGATCGGCACCAACGTGGCGCTGGTGCCGCTCGGCACGCCGCTGCTGGCCGGTCCCGGCGCGATCGTGGCCACGATCCTGTTCGTACGCCGGGCCGAGGGGGTCTGGGACTACGTCGCGATCGGGCTGGCGATCGTGGCGGTCCACCTCGTGATCTATGCGTTCATGCGGTTCTCGTCGGTGATCGTGAAGGTAATCCGGCCGGGCGGCATCGAAGTGGTGACCCGGGTAGCGGGGCTGCTGCTGGCGGCGATCGCCGTACAGCTGGTGGCCGACTCGGTGGCCAGTTTCGTGGCCCACTACAGCGGCTGACCTGAATCGTCGTACCCGGCTGGGAGGATCCCTGGTTATGGAGCAGCTTGGTTTCGAGGGCATGCCGCAGAAACTCTTCGTCGGTACGCCGAGCAAGCTGCTGTCGTACGAGGACTGCCCCCGTCGCTACCGTTACTCCTATGTGGACCGTCCCGCGCCGCCGAAGGGACCGCCGTGGGCGCACAACTCGCTCGGCGCCAGCGTGCACACGGCGCTGCGCTCGTGGTTCGGGCTGCCCCACGGCAAGCGCGGCCTGCACGCGGTCCCGAAGCTGCTGCGGGCCACCTGGGTCGCCGAGGGCTACCGGGACGCAGCTCAGGAGCGGGCGGCGGCCGACCGCGCGGTGGAGTGGCTGACGGCGTACCTGGGCGGGCTCGATCCGGCGTACGAGCCGCTCGGGGTGGAGCGTACGGTCGCGGCGAAGACACCGACGCTGGCCCTGTCCGGGCGGGTCGACCGGCTGGACCGGCGCGGCGGCGAGGTCGTGATCGTCGACTACAAGACCGGCCGCTCGGGCCTGTCCGACGACGACGCCAGGGGCTCACGGGCGCTCGCGCTCTACGCGTACGCGGCGGAGCGGACGCTACGGCGTACCTGCCGTCAGGTGGAGTTGCACCATTTGCCCACCGAGACGGTCGCGCTGCACCGGCACACCGAGGAGTCACTGGCCCGACACCTGAGGCGTGCCGAGGAGGCGGTCGCGGACATCCGGGCCGCCGAGCGCGCGGTGGCGGACGGGGCGGACCCGGACGCGGCGTTCCCTACGGCCCCGGGCCGGCAGTGCTCGTGGTGCGACTTCCGGCGGGTCTGCCCCGCGGCCACCGAGATCCCCGGCAAGGACCCCTGGTCGGCCCTGCCGCCGGACCTGGGTCAGACCGACGCCGCGGCCTCGGCGGAGTCCACGCCCGCAAGCTCCGCGCCGGCTGCGGCTCCCGGCTGAGCCGGCGCGTCGAGCGCGGTGTCCGCCGGGTCGAGCGCGGCGTCCGGGTCGAGCGCGGCGTCCGATCCCGGGACGGCGGCGGCCGAGTTGGCGGCGCGGCGCATCGCGTCGGCGTAGATCGGGCCGCGGGTCACCTTGTCGGGCAGCGCCTCGATCGCGGCGCGCAGCCCGCGCAGCGTCATCGTCGCGGTCAGGTCGGTGGTGGGCAGGCCCGGCGTACGGTAGAGCCGCCGTGCCCATCGGGGGAGCAGGCTGAATCCGAGTCCCGAGATCGGCAGCCACGCGGCGCGTACCGGAGTCCAGCCCAGGCCCCACGGCAGCGGTGGCGCCACCAGGAACTTGGCGGTCTCCTTCGCCCCTTCGCTGAATCGCAGCTGCGGCCGCACCGACTCGTAGTAGTCGTGCACCTCGGCGGCCGACGCCGGTACGTCAGCCGGGTCGATGCCGATCAGCTCGGCGGCGCGTACCTGCTCGGCGTAGTACGTGTCCACATCGGCGTCGCTCAACGGGCACCCGGCGCGGTGTGCGGTGGAAACGAACGACTCCATCTCGGTGACGTGCACCCAGAGCAGCAGGTCGGGCTCGTCGATCCGGTATTCCTCGCCCGTCTCGGGATCCGTGGCGCGCAGCCGCCGGTGGATGCCGCGTACCTTCGCGGCGGCCCGGTGGGCGTCGGCGGTGGTGCCGTAGACGACGGCGCCGACGTAGTTGGCCGTACGCATCAGCCGGCCCCACGCGTCGGCGCGGTAGTTCGAGTTCTGCACCACGCCCTCGACGACCCGGGGGTGCAGCGCCTGCAGGTAGAGCGCCCGCAGGCCGGCGAACCACAGCACCGGCTCCGCGTGCACCCGCCAGGTCACGGAATCGGGCCCGAACAGCCCCACGTCACGCTCAGGATCCACCTTCCCAGGGTGCCATGCCGGTCGCCGGACCGTGATCACCGAGCCGGTGAAAAACTTCGCCGGGAAACACCCGAGCGATATAGATAGCCCTGACTGTTTGCGGGTATAGGGGAAATACACGCCTTCTCGGCAAGGAGGTCATCATGACCGGTTCTGCCGATCAACCCCCCACGCCTGCCACTGAGCCCGCAGTCGGGATCTCCGCTGAGGAGTACCCGCTCGGAGTCAGCCGCCCGCCGCTGGCCGTCGGCGATCTGCCGACCCCCGAAGAGGTCTTCAAGGTGCCCCACATCGGGGCGAGGCAGATCGTCCAGTTCGTCATCGGGCCGAGCCTGATCGCGCTCGGCATCTCCATCGGAAGCGGTGAGTGGCTGCTCGGGCCGCAGGCGATCGGGAGCTTTGGCTTCGTCGGTGTGGGATGGGTGATCACCGTTTCCGCAGTACTGCAGACGTTCTACAACGTCGAAGTCGCCCGGTACGTGGTCGCGACCGGGGAGGTGCCGATCGTCGGCTGGGGCCGGGTGCCTCCGGGCTGGATGGTCTGGATCCCGTTCTCGCTGCTGGTGTTCTACTTCGCGTTCATCTTCGGCGGATGGGCGGCCGGCGCCGGCCAGGGGATCTTCGCCCTGATCACCGGCCGGGTGTACGAAC
>DASRRF010000588.1:0-5037 GCA_035695905.1 Micromonosporaceae bacterium
CACGCCCGCCAGCACACGTTCGGGCCGTGTCGCGGCGCGGGCTTCCTCGGCCTGGCGACGCTCGCCGGCGGGCTGACCGCCGCCGGGCTCCCGGTGGCCTCGCCGCCGGACCGGCCGCTCGCCGCGCTCGTCGGGCTGGTCGCCACCACCCTGCTCTGTGTCCTCGGACTGCTGCTGCTACCCGGTACCGCGCCGACCCTGGCGGCCCGGCTGCGCCGCGCCTTCGACGGGGTCAGCATCGCGGTCAGCCTGTTCTTCGCGGCCTGGGTGGTGTTGTTGATGCCGGCCGGCGGGGTACGTCCGGTCGGGCTCGCCGCCGCGCTGGTGGCCAGCAGCGGGCTTGCGATCACGGTGCTCACCGCGCTGCGCGCCGTACGGTACCGTCCGGCCGCGTTGTTGTGCGGTGTCAGCGCCGCCATGACGATCACGGCCCTGGCGACGCTCGTCGACGCGGTGGCCGGCGGTGCGACCGTACCGGTGCTGCTGCCGGCCGGTGCCGTACTCGTGGTCGCTCCGTCGCTGGCCTGGGCCGGGGCGAGCCGGGCGGATGCCGCACCCGCCCCGCTCACGACCGCCGACCTCGACGGCACGTTCACCAGCTACCCGCTGCTGTCCATACCGGTGGCGATCGCCGCGACGGCGGCCGTCTACCACGTGGTCACCGTCGGCGAGCTCGATGCCACGTCGCTCGGCCTCGGCGCCGCGGTCGGCGCCGCGGTGGCCATCCGCGAGGCCCTCGCCGCGATCGACGTCCGGCGGTACGCCCAGCGCCTGGTTGCGCAGGAGGCGCATTTCCGCTCGCTGGTCGCCGGCTCCAGCGACGTGACCGTGGTGATCGACCAGGATCTGGTGGTCCGCTGGCAGTCGCCGGCCGCCGCCCGCCAGTTCGGCCTCTCCGATCAGGATGTGCTCGGCCGCCCGGTCACCGACCTGGTACACCCCGAGGACTCGATGGGACTGGCCCAGCGGCTGCGCGAGGTGCTCGCCGGCGATCCGACCGAACCGGGTCGGGCGGTGCTCGTCGAGGCGCGGCTGAAGGACGGCTTCGGCCGGTGGCGGGACACCGAGTCCACGGTCAGCGACCAGCGCGCCGCGCCCGAGGTCGGTGCGCTCGTGGTGCACGTACGCGACGTCGGCGAGCGCAAGCATCTGGAACGTACGCTGCACCGACTCGCGTTCACCGATCAGCTGACCGGGTTGCCGAACCGGCGCGAACTGCTGCGTACCGTCGCGACGCTGCGCAGCGTGCCCGGCCGTACCGGTGCGGTGTTGGTCTTCGATCTGGACGGGGTCACCGGGGTCAACGACGTACGCGGGCGCGAAGTCGGCGACGCGGTGCTGATCGAGGTGGCCCGGCGGTTGCGCGGCGGCGTCGGGTACGACGACATCGCCGCCCGGCTCGGCGGGGACGAGTTCGCCGTGGTCACCCCGGAGGGCTCGATCGAGGCGTACGGACTGGGTATGCGCCTGCTGACGATGCTCGCCGAGCCGTACGAGCTGCCCGGCGCGACGGTGCACATCACGGCGAGCGTCGGGCTGGCCGAGGTCACCGCGCGGGACGGGGTCGACGAGATCCTCTACCGGGCGGATCTGGCCTGCCGGCGGGCGCAACAGATGGGCGGCAACCGGGTCGAGTGGTATGACGAGTCCCTGGAGGCGCTCCTGCTGCGGCGCAGCACGCTGGAGCAGTCGCTGCCCGGTGCGGCCGCCCGCGGCGAGCTGGACATTGTGTACCAGCCGATCGTCGACCTGCTGGACCGGCGGCCGGTCGGCCTGGAAGCGCTGCTGCGCTGGCGGCACCAAACCCTCGGTACGGTGCTGCCTGGCGAGCTCATCCCGATCGCGGAACAGCTCGGCGTCATCGGCGAGGTCGGCGCCTGGGTGTTCCACACGGTGAGCCGGCAGCTCAGCGGCTGGCTGCGGGACGGGCACGAGCTGTGGGTGTCGGTCAACGTCTCCTGCCGGCAGCTCGCCGCGCCGGGGTTCCTCGTCGGCGTGACCAGCGGCCTGAACAACAACCAGGTCCCCGCGGAGCGGTTGACCGTCGAGGTCGCCGAATCGGGTGTTGGCAACGATCTCGCCACGGTGGTCACCCAGCTCGCCGGGCTGCGGGCGCTCGGCGTGCGTACCGCGCTGGACCACTTCGGCGCCGGGCAGACCTCGCTGGCGTACCTGCGCCGGCTGCCGGTGGACATCCTGAAGATTGACAGCGCGCTGTTCCTCGAACCACCCGGCCGGTCCAGCGGGTCGGTGACGCCGATCGCGCCGCTCATCGACGTGGTGGTCGGGCTCGGTCGCCGGCTCGGCATGGAAATCGTGGCGGAGGGCCTGGAGGTGGAGGCACACCTCGACCTGGTACGCAACGCCGGCTGCCGGTACGGCGAGGGCTTCCTCTTCGGTCGCCCTCAACCGGCCGAACACATTGAGGCGTACCTGGAGAGCCACCCGACCCGCTGAGTCGCCCAGGGCTGAGTCGCCCAGGGCTGAGTCGCCCCAGGGCTACGGAGTGGGCGACCAGCCCGGCATCGGGTACCCGGCGAGCAGGTCGCGGATCTCGCCGGCCACGCGGTCCATTGTGGACTCATCGTCCTTGAGCGCGGCCGTGACGGCTTCGTCCATCCACACGGCCACTTGCGGCATCTGGCTCTCGGTCAGCCCGCGGGTGGTCAGCGCCGGGGTACCCAGCCGGATCCCGGACGGGCTCCACGGCTTGCGCGGGTCGTACGGCACGGTGTTGAAGTTCAGCTCGATGCCGGCCCGGTCCAGCGCCTTGGCCGCCGGCTTGCCGTCGATCCCCTTGTTGGTCAGGTCGATCAGGATCAGGTGGTTGTCCGTACCGCCGGAGACGAGGTCGAAGCCGCGCTCGGACAGCGCGGCGGCCAACGCCGCGGCGTTCGCCACGATCTGCCGCGCGTACCGCGGAAAGTCCGGCTGGGCGGCCTCATGCAGGGCCACCGCGATGCCGGCGGTGGTGTGGTTGTGCGGCCCGCCCTGCAGGCCAGGGAAGACCGCCTTGTCGATCGCGGTCGCGTGCTCGGCCGTGGTCATCAGCATCGCGCCGCGGGGTCCGCGCAGGGTCTTGTGTGTGGTCGTGGAGATCACGTCGGCGAAGCCCACCGGCGACGGGTGCGCCCCGCCGACGATCAGCCCGGCGATGTGCGCGATGTCGGCAACCAGCAACGCACCCACCTCGCGGGCGATCTCGGCGAACGCCGGGAAGTCGATCGTGCGCGGGATCGCCGTACCCCCGCAGAAAATGACCTTGGGACGCTCGGCCCGAGCCAACTCGCGGACGTTGTCCATGTCCACCCGGCCGCTGGTCTTGTCCACCCGGTAGTGCACCGGCCGGAACCATTTGCCGGTGGCGGATACCGGCGACCCGTGCGTGAGGTGGCCGCCGTGCGCCAGCTCCAGGGACAGGAACGTGTCACCGGGGGTCAGGAACGCGAGGTAGACGGCGAGGTTGGCCGGAGAGCCGGAGTACGGCTGGACGTTGGCGTGGTCGACGCCGAACAGCGCCTCGGCCCGGTGCGCCGTCAGCGTTTCGATCGGGTCGACGAGCTGCTGTCCCTCGTAGTACCGCTTGCCGGCGTACCCCTCGGAGTACTTGTTCGTCAGCACCGTGCCGGTCGCTTCGAGTACGGCGGGGGAGACGTAGTTCTCCGACGGGATCATGCGCAGCTTGTCGTGCTGGCGCTCGGCTTCGCGCTCGATCAGGCCGGCCAGCTCGGGGTCGGCGGCGGCGAGGTGGGGCAGCGGTGGCTGGTGCATCGCGGGACCTCCTGGGCAGGCTGGTCGGTGCCCGGCACCCAGGCGCGCGGTGCCCGAAGCTGTGTCGCTCCCCGGTGGTCGGTTCCACCTATCCAGCGCCAGTCGCGAACGTCGGCCCGAGTCTAGACCGCGGGCATCAGCATCGGGTTGGCGCGGTTGAGCGCTCGGTCATACCCGGTTATACTCGCCCCATGAAGACGGCGATCTCCATTCCCGACGAGACTTTCGCGCGGGCCGAACAGCGGGCCGCGGACCTCGGCATGAGCAGGTCGGAGTTCTTCACCCGGGCGGCGCAGCGGTACCTGGATCAGCTGGAGGCCGAGTCGCTCACGAACCAGATCGACGCGGCCATCGACCTCGTCGGAGACGACGACAGCGCCGCCATTGCGGTCGCGGCCGGCCGCCGCCGGCTGGCCGCGCTCGAGGACTCGTGGTGATCCGTCGCGGCGGCATCCACTGGGTCGATCTCGGTGAACCGGCGGGCAGCCGCCCGGCCAAGCGGCGCCCGGTGCTCGTGGTGCAGTCCGACCCGTACAACACCAGCCGGCTGGCCACCGTGCTCGGTGCCGTGGTCACCTCGAACACCGGCCTGGCCACCATGCCCGGCAACGTGTTCCTACCGGCGGCGACGACCGGGCTCAAGCGCGACTCGGTGGTGAACGTCACCGCCTTCATCACGGTCAACAAGGATGACCTCGACGATCCCGTCGGCCGGGTCCCGCTGATGCTGATGCGCAAGGTGGACGACGGGCTGCGCCGGGTCCTCGGCCTGTGATGGTCAGTCGGGTACGAGGCGGTAGGCGCCGTCGCTCGCGCTGGTGGCCATCGAGGCGTACGCGCGCAGCGCCGCGGAGACCTGCCGTTCGCGATGCACCGGCGTGTACGGCCGATCCCGCTTCTCCTGCGCTACCCGGCGCGCGGCGAGCACCTCGTCGGGTACGGCCAGCGTGATCGTACGGGCCGGGATGTCCAGCTCGATCCGGTCGCCGTCCTCGACCAGCGCGATCAGGCCGCCGGACGCCGCCTCCGGCGAGACGTGCCCGATGGACAGGCCCGACGTGCCGCCGGAGAACCGGCCATCGGTGACCAGCGCGCAGGCCCGGCCCAGCCCGCGGCCCTTGAGGAACGAGGTCGGGTAGAGCATCTCCTGCATGCCCGGGCCGCCGCGCGGTCCCTCGTACCGGATCACGACCACGTCACCGGCGACGACATCGCCGCGCAGGATCGCCTCCACTGTGGACTCCTGCGACTCGAAGACCTTGGCCG
>DASRRF010000589.1:0-1655 GCA_035695905.1 Micromonosporaceae bacterium
AGGCGTACGGCCTGAGCCGGCCGGGCCACCGCGTACCCGATGATGACCAGGCCGAGGGTCAGCGCGGTGAGGAACAGCACCTCCTCGCCGATGAAGACCTGGATCGTGACGAGCGCGGAGAGCACGGCCGCGGAGCCGAAGAGCCGGCCCCGCCACCGCACGTTGTCCGGCCGGTCAGGATCCGCGGCCCGGGCTATCCGCAGCACGAACCAGACCATCAGCGGCACCAGCCATTGCGACGTCATGTGCAGGTGGCTGTTGGACTGGGACACCATCGCGGGCGCGAAGCCGCACAGCGCGCCGCCGACCGCCGCGGCCGCCCGCTGCGCGCCGAGGCACCGGGCGAACAGCAGGTACCACCCGGCCGCCGTGCCGGCCAGGTTGCCCGCGATCACCAGCGCGAACGTGACCGGAGCGCCGAACACCACGGTGACCGGCGAGAGCAGGATGCCGATCGCGATGACCGACGTGTTCGCGAGCAGGTTCACCCCGTCCGGAGTGTTCAGCCGGTCGGTGACGAGGCTGAAGTCGCCGAACAGCGCCCGCGTGTCGAAGGCCAGGAACCACTCGTAGAGCGTCTGGTCATCGGCGTTGAGCGCGAGCGTACGGGTCGCCGGGTCCGGCCAGAGCCCGTGCGTCAGCCAGCCGGCCACGACCAGGAAGAGTAGGCAAACACCAAGATCCTTAGCGTACGGCCGGTGCCGCGCCTCGGCGAGCCACCCACCCAACGCGCCGGCGAGCCGCCGGCCGGCTGCCACCCCGGGTTCGACGCGCTCCGCGGCGGCGGTACTGCCGGCCGCGCTCCAGCGCGCGGTGTTGCCGGCCGCGCTCCGGCGCGTGGTGGTGCTCTTCACGCCAACGACAGTAACCTCGTGGGCCGGCGTCGGTGCGCGCTGGTGGTCAAACCGGCTACCGTGGCGGAGACGCCCCAACTGCCCGGGTGGTGGAATCGGCAGACACGGCTGCCTTAAAAGCGGCTGCCGCAAGGCGTGCGGGTTCAAGTCCCGCCCCGGGCACCTCCAGCCGGTGTGCGCCGCGCGCCGCCGTAGGGGAAATATTGACGCGCCGGGAGTACGGGCCGCGCTAGCGTGAGCCGATGCCGGTCTACATCAAAACGGTCACCTTCGACTGCGCGGATGCCATGGTCGTGGCCCGGTTCTGGGCCGCCGCTCTCGGTACGGACCTGGACGACGAGTCCACACCGGACCGGGCGTACGTCGAGGCGACCGGCTGGGGTGGACCGAACATGTGGTTCGTCCGGGTACCCGAGCCGAAGACGGCCAAAAACCGCATGCACTTCGACCTGCGCTCCCAGCACGGCGTTGAATCCGAGGTGGCCCGCCTGGTATCCCTCGGCGCTGCCGTCGTACGGTCCGGCCCCGACCTGACCGTGATGCGTGACCCCGAAGGCAACGAGTTCTGCGTCGAGTAGATCCCGGGTACCCTTCCGTCGTGCGCGTGACCACTACGCTGGGGCGTACCTCTGGATGGAAGGCCTGACGGTGAGAAGTTCGAATCCCGTGCTGACCCGGCTCAGCGAGCCCGCTACGCAACAGCGCGCGGCCGGCTACCCGCCGAATGTCCCACCCGTTTACGAGGCGCCCGGCCAGCCGTACCCGGTTGGCGATGGGCCGGTGACCCGCCCCGCCGACCGG
>DASRRF010000590.1:0-4424 GCA_035695905.1 Micromonosporaceae bacterium
CCACGACGACGTCATGGACTCCTCGGATACCCGCCGCGGCGAGCCGGCCATGCACCGGCGGTTTGCCGCCCAGCACCGAGCCGCCGGCTGGCTCGGCGATCCGGACGGCTTCGGCAGAGCCACCGCAATCCTGCTCGGCGACCTCTGTCTGGTCTGGTCCGACGAGCTGCTGCACTCCGGCGGCCTCGATCCCGCGACGGTGGCCCTGGGCCGGCCGGTCTACGACGAGATGCGTACCGAGGTGATGGCCGGCCAGTACCTCGACGTACTCACCCAGGCCACCGGCGACACCTCCGTCGAGCGGGCCGGCAAGGTGTCCCGGTACAAGTCCGCGAAGTACACAGTGGAGCGTCCGCTGTTGTTCGGCGCCGCGCTCGCCGCCGCGTCCGTCGAGATCACCGCCGCCTATTCCGGGTACGGGCTGCCGCTGGGTGAAGCGTTCCAGCTGCGCGACGATGTGCTCGGTGTCTTCGGCGACCCGGCGCACACCGGCAAGCCGGCCGGGGACGATCTGCGCGAGGGGAAGCGAACCTACCTGGTGGCCGCGGCGTACGAGCGGGCCAGCGAACCGGAGCGTGCCGTGCTGGCCCGGCGGCTCGGCGATCCCGGGCTGGACGATGCCGGGGTCGCCGAGCTACGCGAGATCATCACCGGCACCGGAGCCCTGGACCGTGCCGAGCGCCGGATCGCCGAGCTCACCGCGGCCGCGCTTGCCGCACTGACCGGGGTACGGCTCGACGGCGAGGCGGTCGCCGTACTCACCGAGCTCGCCAGCGCCGCGACGAGCCGTGAGGTCTGAGCGAGGTCGGCCACGAGGGCGGGGCTACAAGGTGGGGATCGGATCGGGGCCGTCCGGCTGTTCCTGCGGACCGGCACCGCGCAGCAGGACGTAGAGCGGCGCCGCGTTCGTATCCCGGCGCACCTCGATGGCCGCGGTCAGCACCTCGTACGCGAGCCGCCATGCCTTCGGGTCGCTGCGGGCCAGTACGCCGTACTGCTCCCAGAGCAGCACGTGCCCCGCGGCGGGCAGCCAGCCCAGGTCACCCAGGCAGTCGGCGAGCGCGTCCCAGTTGTGACCGAACCACGCCGGGAACGCCAGCGCCGCCGAGCACTTGTCGAAGAGCTGGCCCGCGCCGGTGATCCCGCGCCCATCCAGGGGGTAGACGCCCCAGCCGGCGGCGACCAGTTCGCGGCGTACGGACTCGGTGTGCGCCCGCGAGCGCCAGCGGTACACGCCCGGCGGGCGTACCCCTCCCGTCACCGATGCCAACCGGCCGATCACCGTCCACCCCCACAGACGCACGTCATCTCGTTCCCCCTGCCCCGGCGCGCGACCCCTCACCGAACGACCTGCCGGAACGTGTCGTAATGGTCGTCGGTGTAGTACACATCTCCGGCCTGACCCACGATGAGCCGCCGGGCACCCCGGTCCCGCGCACCGGGCGTGGGCACGGTGAACTCCCGGTAGTAGCCCCGCGACCTGGCCGGCAGCCGCCCCTCGATGTTGTTGAACGTGGTGCCGTCCTTGGCGTACGGGTACGGGCCGGCCCGGTCCACGAGCGCAAGCGTCTCGCGGGCCTCGCGCGGCAGGTCCGCGACGGCGACGGCGGCCAGCCCCTCCGCCCGGGGCGTATGCGCAGTCACCACCGCGGACACCCCCGGCCCGGCCGGCCGGTCGGTGCAGCGCGTGACAACCAGGACCGCGAGCAACGCCACCACCGCGACCGACGCGGCCGCCAGCAACAGCGAGCGCGCAGAAACCGGCCGCGCCGACCCGTTGGTGTTCAGGGTGCCCCCCTTGACTGCCCGAGGGCGGCCCCCCATCCCCCGGTTGCACGTGCTTACGAAGTGTGCGCGGCGGACCGAGATCAGGCAAGCCGCCGAGCGGTGGGATCATGTCGTGCGTGTCCGCTGCCCTGTTGACCCGCGCACGCTACGCCGGCCTGGCCGGCACGGCGTTGCTCGCGGCCGGTGCGTACGCCGCCGGGGCGTTGCCGTACACCGATCCCGCGGTGGCGGTACGCCGATCCGGGCTGTGGCACGCCGATCCGCGCTACCAGATCGGGCTGGCCGCGTGGCTGGCCGGCACGGTCCTGCTGGCGGCGGTCTGGTGGCGGCTGGGCGGGGAGTTGCGGCGGGAGGCGCCACCGGCGCGCTGGGTGCTGACCACCGGCGCGGTGTGGGCGTTGCCGCTGCTCGTCGCGCCGCCGCTGGGCAGCCGGGATGTCTACGCGTACGCCTGCCAGGGCGCCGGCTACCTCACCGGGCACGATCCCTACGCGGTCGGCGCGGCCGGCGGCGGGTGCCGGTGGCTGTCCTCGGTGCCCGAGCTGTGGCACGACACGCCGGCGCCGTACGGGCCGCTCGCGGTGGCCATCTCGGCGGGCGCGGCCGCCCCGGGGCGCCTGCTCGTCGCGGTCGGGCTGCTGCGGGCCGTCGCGCTGGTCGGGGTGATCCTGCTCGGCGGGTACGCGGTACGCCTGGCGAACGCGTGCGGCGTGGATGCCGCGCGCGCCGCGTGGCTCGGTGTGATCACGCCGGTGGTGGCGGTACACGCGGTCGGCGGGGCGCACAACGACGCGCTGCTCGCCGGGCTCGTGGTCGCCGGCCTGGCCACCGCGACCCGGAACACCCCGCGGGCCGCGGTGGCCGCCGGCGTGTTGTTCGGTTGCGCCTGCGCCGTCAAGGTGACCGCGCTTGTCGCGTTGCCGTTCGCCGTACTCCTGCTGGCCCGGCCGTTGTGGCGCGTCGCGCTGCCGGCCGTTGTGGCCACGTTCGCCGCGCTGTCCCTCGTCACCGGACTGGACCTGGGTTGGCTGGGCGCGTTGTCCGGCACCGGCTCGCTGGTGCAGTGGACGTCGCTGCCGACCGGTCTGGGCATGGCGATGGGGTACCTGCTTCGCGCGCTGGGTGCGCCGGCGGCGTACGAGGAATCGGTTCTGGTGGCCCGAGCGCTCGGCTTGGCCGTACTCGTGGGACTGCTTGTCGGTCTGTGGCTTCGGGCCAGGCGGCAGGCGGCCAGCTCGCCCCGCGCGGTGGTCCTCGCCTGTGGCGCGGCGCTCGCCGCGACGGCCGTGCTGTCCCCGGTGTTCTACCCGTGGTACGCGGTACTCCCGCTCGCCGTGCTCGCATGCTCCACTGTGGACGATCGGGTACGCCGGTGGTGCGCGATCGCCACGGTGCTCCTCGCGTTTCTGGTGCTGCCGTATGGGTTGGGCCTCGCGGTGCTGACCAAGCTGCCCGGCGCGCTGCTCGACGCCGGGCTGGTCATTGCGCTCGCGGTTGCCGCGGTGCGCCGAGCCGGACCCACACCGACAACGTCGTGAGCACCAGCGCGAACCCGAACGCGAGATCCTCGACCGGCGCGTACCCGAGCCGCGTCCCGACGATCGTGGCCGGGTCGTAGCTGACCACCCGCAGCCCGGTCAGCACACCGTTGGACAGCAACTGGAAGAACAGGACTATCGGGTACGTCGCCCAGAAGACCCGACCGAGCACCAACCGGGTACGCAACACCGCCACGTCGAGCACGAGCGCGGCGGCCACACCCAGCGTCACCGCGACCGTATAGGTCATTTCTCGGACCCCAGCACGGTACGCACCGCCTCGAAGCCGAGCACCGCGCAGATCGGGATGACCACGAAGAACGCCAGCTCGTCCAGCGGCAGGCCGCCGGGCAGGAACACGCCGGTGGTCTGCGCCGGATCCAACCGCCACTGCCCGGCGGCGAGCGCGGCCATGTCCCACAGCGAGAACGCGAGCGCCACCGGCAGCACGGTCAGCAGCAACCGGCGCCAGCGGCGCAGTACGCCCACCCGGAGAACGGGCTCCAGCCAGCCGGCCGCGACCAGGCAGCCGATCAGCACCGCGAGGTAGGTGAGGTGGCCCATCTACGGGTCAGAAGCCGAGCGCCTGGGCGCGCCGCTTCACCTCGGTGGCGCGGTCGCCGGACAGTGCCTCGGCGGGTGTACCGGGCAACGTGTCGTCGGGGTGGTAGAGCCACCCGAGGGCCTCTTCCTCGTTGTACCCAGCGTCGTACAGCAACGTGAGGACGCCGGGGAGGTGCTTGAGCACGGTGCGGTTGGCCACCAGCTCGGCGGGCACCCGCAGCACACCCTCATGCCGCACGGCGATGAGCGCGTGCTCCCGCACCATCTGGTGCACCCGGTTGATGGGCACGCCCAGCCGCTCGGCGATGTCCGGCAGGGTGAGCCACTCCTTCGGCTGGGTCACGCTCGGCTGGGTCACGCTCGGTTCCGTCACGGATCCACCCTGCCATGCCGCCGGCATCGCGTACCAACGTTCTCCCAGGAGGGACTCGAAGTGAAGCCCTGGCAGGCGCTCTACCGGGAGGTCCGCGGCACGTGGCGGTCGCTCCGCTACGACCTGGGCAGCCGCCGGTCGCCGGACGACGCCCCGACCGC
>DASRRF010000591.1:0-10635 GCA_035695905.1 Micromonosporaceae bacterium
AGGTGATCCGGTTCGACCGGGTGACCGTGGCGTACGACCGTACGGTCGCCCTGCGCGACGTGTCGTTCGAGATCCGCGCCGGTGAGCGGATCGCCCTGGCCGGGCCGAGCGGGTCGGGCAAGTCCACGATCCTCGCCGTACTGCTCGGGTTCGTCGCGCCGACCGAGGGCCGGGTAACCGTTGACGGCACAGATCTGTCCACTATGGACATCGACGGGTGGCGGCGCCGGCTGGCCTGGGTGCCGCAGTCCCCGCACCTGTTCGCGGCGTCGCTGGCGGACAACATCCGGCTCGGCGCACCGGGGGCGGCACGCTCCGATGTGGAGTCGGCGGTACGGGCGGCCGCGCTGGACCCGGTGGTCGCCGACCTGGAGGCTGGGCTGGACACCGTGCTCGGCGAGCGTGGCCACGGGCTGTCCAGCGGCCAGCGGCAGCGGGTGGCGTTGGCCCGGGCGTTCCTGAGATGCGGGTCCACCGGCCCGGCGACGGTCCTGCTGCTGGACGAGCCGACCGCCCGGCTGGACGGTGGCTCCGAGGCGCTCGTGCTGGACGCGACGGCCCGGCTTGCGCACGGTCGTACGGCGCTGCTGGTCGCGCACCGGCCGGCCCTGCTCGCGGTCGCTGATCGGGTGCTGCGGCTGGCGGACGGGCGGCTGGCCGAGCCGGTGTTGACGCCGTGAAAGAGCTGATCCGGCCGTACCTGCCGCGGCTGGCCGGCGCCGGGCTGCTCGCCGCGGGCACCGAGCTGGCCGGCGTGGCGCTGCTGGCGACCGCGACGTTCCTGCTGGTCCGGGCGGCCCAGCAGCCGCCGCTGAGCGCGCTGACCGTGGCGATCGTCGCGGTGCGGGCTCTGGCGATCGGCCGCGGCACGCTGCGCTACACCGAGCGGCTGGCCGGGCACGATGCGGCGCTGCGGGTGCTCACCGAGGTGCGCGCCCGGGTCTACGCGAGGTTGGCCGCCCGGCCTGACACGGCGCCGGCCTACCGCTCCGGCGATCTGCTCAGCCGGCTGGTGTCCGATGTGGACGCCGTACAGGACCTGTTGCTGCGCTGCGCGGTTCCGGCCGGAGCGGCGGCGCTGGCCGCGATCGCCGCGGTGAGCGTGGCGGTGCTCGTCGCGCCCGCCGGGGGGCTGGCGCTGGCCGCCGGCCTGGTCGCCGCCGGGGTGGTGCTTCCGGCGCTGGCCTTCGCGCTGGCCCGGCGTACCGCCGATCGGGTCGCACCGCTGCGGGCCGCGTTCGCGGTGGACGCGGTCGACCTGACGTACGGCGTGGCCGACCTGGCCGCCTACGGGGCAACCGGTGCGGCGCTGGCTGCCGCGGCCGGGCGGGCCGCCGAATTGTCCACAGTGGAACGCCGGCTCGCGGCGGCCGCCCAGGCGGTCGACGCGGCCGGCGTTCTCGTGTCCGGGGTGACCGCGGCCGCCGTCGCGGTCTTCGCGCTGCGCGGCCACGCGTCCGGGGTGGCCACCGCGGTGCTCACCGTCGGCGCTCTGGCGGCCGTCGAGGCCTGCCTCGGCCTGGTCGGCTCGGCCCGCCGCTGGGTTGAGATCCGGGCCAGCCTGCGCCGGGTCAGCGAACTACTGAGAGCGCCGGAAGAACCTGAGCGCACCGGCGACCTGCCGCTGGCCGGTCCGGTGACGCTGGCCCTGGAACGGGTCAGCGTGCGGTACGCGGCCGGTCACCCCGCCGCTCTGTCCACAGTGGACCTTTTGGTCCAGCCCGGCCACCGGGTGGCCGTGGTCGGCCCGAGCGGTGCGGGTAAAAGCACGCTGCTGCGCGTACTCGCTGGACTGCTGGACCCGGACGGCGGGCGGGTGACGGCAAACGGCCGGGATCTCGCGGCCTATCGGCGTGCGGACCTGCCCGCCGCGGTGACCGGCCTGCTCGCGGACGCCCATGTATTCCATGCGTCGGTACGGGAGAACCTCGCGCTCGGCCGCCCCGGGGCAACCGATGCGCAGCTGCGGGCCGCGCTCGCCGCCGCCGGCCTGCTGGACTGGTTGGACGCCCCGCCGGCCGGGTTGGACACGATCGCGGGCGAGGACGGCGGCCTGCTCTCCGGTGGGCAGCGGCAACGGCTCGCCTTGGCCCGGGCGGTGCTCGCCGATCCGGCGGTACTCCTGCTCGACGAGCCCACCGAAGGGCTCGATCCGCACGCGGCCGACCGGGTGCTCGCCGACGTGCTGGTCGCCGCCGGCACCGCGGGTGTGGTGCTGGTGACCCACCGGCTGGTCGGCCTCGAATCGCTGGACGACATCGTGGTCCTGGACTGCGGCGCGATCGTCCAGCGAGGCACGCACGCCCAGCTGCTGGCCGAGCCGGGGTGGTACCGCGACACCGTCGGACCGCGAGTGCGGCGTGCAGGGGTGCGGGCGCCGGCGGACGCGCCGGCCGACTAGGGTGGGTGCCGCACGTCACTGATCCGACAGTACGGAGGACACCGTGGCCCGCCAGTCACCCGACCGGCGCAACGCCGACGATCCCGACGTCCTCGACGACAATCTCGATAGCGACGTCTCTGTTGGCGACGCCGCCGGGGAAGACGAGATCGAGGACGACATCGAGGACGGGGCGGACGAGGAGGAGCGCGATCCGGCCATCGAGGCGCTCTGGGCGGACGTACGGATCGACCCGGTGGAAATCGCCCTGCCGACCGGATCGGGGTACACGCTGCGGGCCTACCGGCCGGCCGCGGAGCTGGCTCCGGCCGAGATCGAACGGGACGAGGAAGAGGACCTGTTCGCCGCGCGACCGGGGCGGCCGGCGGGCGCCGAGGACGACGAAGACGACGACACCGAGGACGACTTCGCCGACGAGTTCGACGAATCCGAGCTGGAGGCGGCTGATGACGCGTCCGCCGAGGCCGGCGATGACGACGCCGAACCGGAGGACGTACCGGTCTTCCTCGGGCACCGGGGCAAGGTTTTCCTGTTCCGTACCCCCGAATCGCTGGTGGAGTTCGTCCGGTCGAACGCGCCGAACGACCTGGCGCAGCTCGACACCTGGGCCGAGCTGGTCGACCGGATCCGCCTGGACGACATCACCGCGCGCGACGAGGACACCTACGAACTCGATCTCGTGGTGGAGAACCTGCGCGGCGGCCACGACGCCTGGGATCCGGAGCTGCTCATCGGTGCCGGTGAGATCGCCCGCGATCTGGCGTACGCGCTGCGGATGGAGGCGGTGCTGACCGCGCTGTCTGCCGGTTCCCCGCTCGACGACCTCGACGAGGCGCTGCGGACGAGTGTCGCAGGTGGACTCGGCGGCTTCTTCGGTCGCCGGCGGCTGCGGAAAATCGGGGCACAACAGGCAACTCTCGGCTGGCGAACGATCGTGGGCAAGATATCCGGCGCCGTGGACTGGCGCGACTGACCTCGACCAGGAAGCATCAGTCCTTGGCACACGACATCTGTCCCGGGAGGAGGACGACGCCGTGGCGCTCGTGCGCGTGTACTGCGGCCTGGCCTCGGCCGAGTCGGTGCGACCGGTCGATCCGCGACTGGCCCCGGCCGGTACGTGGCTGACGCTCGCCGTGGTGGACGACTCCGGCCGGCTGCTCGACGTCTGCGGTATCGCCGACGACCCGATCGGGTATGCGCGGCTCGGCTCCCTGCTCGCCGAGCGGTCCAGCGGGCCGAGCGGGATCGCGATCGCCGCGGACAGCGACGACCACTTGGTCACCATGCTGCTGACGGCCGCCGGTCGGCCACTCGCGTTCGCCGATGACGACACGGTCGACGACTTCGCCGAACGGTTCGCCGACGACGAGTCGGCCGAGGAGATGCAGTCCACGCCGGCCGAGCGGCGGGCCATCGGGCTCGCCCGGGCGCTGCAGGCCGGTGCCCTGTCCGCCGTCTCGCTGCCCGCTCCGCGGGAGATGGCGGCGCTCAAGCCGGTGCTCGCCGCGCACTCCGCGGTCGCCGTCGGCCGGCACGCGGCCGCCGTCGCGCTGCGCGAGGTGCTGCGCGAGCTCTACCCGGCCGCGCTGCGGGCGTACCCCGATCCGGCCGAGTCCGTACCGCTGGCCGTACTCGACGCGCTGCCCGAGCCCGGACTGGTCGGCGGCGCCAACGCGAGTCGCGGCCGGGACGCCGACGCGGTCGCCGGTCAGCTCGCCGCGAGCGGCATCGCCGACCTGGGCACGATCGCTGAGGCGATCACCGCGCTGCGGGTGGCCGTCGCCGAGACCCCGCGCCGCCCGGGCGTCAACCGGTCGCTGACCGCCGCGGTCGCGCAGACCGTCCGGCACGCCGTGGCCGCCGTACGGGCCTGTGACGCGGCCGGCGGCGCGCTGATCGGCGCACTGGCCGACCGGGCCAACCCGTACACCCCAGCGCCGAGCCCGCATATCGTGCGCCAGCGGCTGTCGCCGGCACCGACCAGCGCGCCGCCGGCCGTGCTGCGTGCGGTCCGCGAGCCGACCTCCGAGCACCCGGCGATCCGGGTACCCATGCCTCGCCGGAACCGACCGGCCCAGGCCCCGGTGTCGCCGGCCGCGGCCGCGCAGCAGGCGTACCCGGCGCCCGGTTATCCGTACCCCGCGCCGGCCTACCCGACGCCGGCCTACCCGACGCCGGCCTACCCGACGCCACCGGCGATCCCGTCGCCGGTTCCGCCACCGCCGCCGGGCATCACCCCGATCCCACCGCCGCTGCCGACCCGCGGCGCGCCCGAGCCGTTCCGGACCACGGTGACCGCGGCCGCGCCCGGCGCCGGGTCGTACGGCGGCGCGGCGGACTACGTGGTCGCGATGACCAACTCGGTCTCCGCTCCCCCGGCCGCCCCGCCCGGCTCTCGGGCCAACTGGCCGCTTAGCCCGCTGGCCGACCTGCCGGCCGAGCCGTTGCCGCTGGCACCGGACCCGATTCTGGGCGACCCGTACGCTGCCGACCCGTACGCTGCCGATCCGTACGCGGCCACGCATCGGCCCGCCGACCGCCCGATGGATCTGCCGTCGCGACCCGAGGGCCGGGTGACGCCGCCGTGGCAGGCCGACGACCTGCCACCCGAGCCGCCGATGCTGCGCCTGGTCGAACCGCCGCCGCTGGCCGACCCGGCATTGCGGCCGTACGGCAACGATCTCGGTATCGGAAGCGATGGGGTGCGCTTCGACCCGCCCGCGCTGCGCCTGGTCGACTCCCCGGACGGTTCCGGACGGTCGGGCCGGGCCGGCGCCGGGCGTGGCCGCCGGCAGGGCAACGGAACCGGGCTCGGCGCGTCGACACCGCCGGCGCCGATGTCGTCGATGGCGGCGGAGGACGACGCGGATCTGCTGATCTTCGCGGCCGCCCGCTCCGTCTGGTTCACTGACCCGCCGGAGGATGAGGCGGCCTGGAAGACCGCGGCCGACGCCGGCTGGCGCGCCGCCGAGCAGGCCGCCCGCCCCGCGGTCGGTCTGGAGACCTCGGCCGGCCTGCCCAAGCGGGTGCCGCAGGCCAATCTCGTACCGGGAAGCCCGATCAGCGCACCGGACCGACCGCTGCGCATCGTCCGCGATCCCGAGAGCATCGCGGCGCACACGTCCGGGTACTTCAGCGGGTACCGGCGCGGCCAGGAGATCGGCGGGTACGCCGTCGGCGGCCGCCCGGGCCGGGAGAGCGCACACGGGTGGGACTTCAGCCGGGAGTCCGGCGAGCGCGAGTACGACCCGGAGTACGACTACCGCGCCACGGCGTACCGGTCCTAGCCCGGTACGCTCGTTCGCTGGCGGCGCATCGACAGGACGTACTCGACCAGGGAAATCAGCACCTGCTTGGTCGACTCGCGGTTGCGCGCGTCGCAGGTGACCACCGGGATGTCGCGCGAGATGGCCAGCGCATCGCGTACGTCGTCGCCGTTGTGGTACTGCACGCCGTCGAAGCAGTTGATGGCGACCAGGTACGGCAGCCGGCGGTGCTCGAAGAAGTCGATGGCCGCGAAGCAGTCCGCGAGCCGCCGGGTATCCACGAGCACGACCGCGCCGATCGCACCCCGGACCAGCTCGTCCCACATGAACCAGAAGCGCGTCTGGCCCGGGGTACCGAACAGGTACAGGATCAGGTCACGGTCGATCGAGATGCGACCGAAGTCCATCGCGACGGTCGTGGTCGTCTTACCCGGCACCTGCCGGGTGTCGTCCACGCCCTCCCCGGCGGACGTCATGATCGCTTCGGTGGTCAACGGTGTGATCTCCGAGACCGAACCGACCAGCGTCGTCTTACCGACGCCGAAGCCACCGGCAATAACGATCTTCGCTGACGTCACTCGCCCGGTCATCGGGCGGGGCGACATGTCAGAGCCTGCGAAGTCCACTCAGCACCCTCTCCAGCAGTTCTGTGCCCACCGCATCATCGGTCTCGTCGAACGAGGTCGGTTCGTAGACAGCGACCAGCCCGTCCGCGGCCATGTCAGCGATGAGTACGCGTGCAACACCGAGCGGCAGCTGCATCCGCGCGGCGATCTCAGCAAGCGACTGCAGCCGGCCATCGCACAGCGATGCGATGTACTGCTGCTCCCGGCCGTGGCCGTGGGCGCTGCCGTCGCGAGTGCCGGTGGTCCGCCCGCGGACCGTCGTCTCGACGAGCGCCTCCAGCGCAATTTCCAGCCGTGGTCTGGTCCGGCCGCGGGTGACGGTGTACGGGCGGACCAGCGCGCCGATCGGCTCGCTGCGCTCGGTCATCGCCGTTCACCCCCCTCCGTCTCACCTCTCACGAGGGCGCGCCCGCGGCCGGCAGGCGTGCCCGTACGGCTCAGCCGAGCATCGACGCGGCCGTACGCGGCGGCGGGGTGAGCGCGTCACCCACCCGGTCGACGAGTAACGCCATCTCGTAACCGACCTGGCCCACATCACAGCTACGGGCGGCGAGTACCGCGAACGACGATCCGTCGGAAATCGACAGGAGGACGAGGAATCCGTTGTCCATCTCCACGACGGTCTGCAGCACCGCACCACCCTCGAAGCAGCGCGCTGCCCCCTGGGTCAGGCTGACCAGCCCGGACGCGATCGCGGAGAGCTGGTCGGCGCGGTCCCGGGGAAGATCCCGGGAGGAGGCGAGGAGCAGGCCGTCCGCGGATACCGCAATCGCATGGGCGACGCCGGGTACGCGGTCGGCGAAGTTGGCTAACAGCCAACCAAGATCTTGGGTCGTTGTCATGCTTCCTGCTCCTTGCCAGCCTGCGAGGGTTGCGGGCCTGCCGTGGTCGGCTCGGGCGTCTGCCCGTTCCGGCCAGTGCCGTCCGGCCGGTCCTTGGGGTCGGAGCTCTTGGGCTGCTGCGTACGCCCGCGTTGAACCCCGCGATGGTACGCGGCCAGCAGCCCGCGCACCGCTTCCGGCGTACGCCGCTGGACGGTGCTTTCGCTCTTGTCGACACCACCGGGGACGAGCTGAGCCATCGGTACGCGCTTGGGCAGCCCCGCGTCGGTCGTCTCGCTGACCTGCACGTCGGCCGCGGCGGTGGCGGCCCGCCAGCCGTCGTCGGCGACCGTCTGCCAGGGCCCGGCTTGACCTGGTACGGCCGGACCTGCTGCCGCGGTGTGGGCGAACTCCGGGTCCGCCGGAACGGGGCGCGGCTCCCCGGCCGGCTGCCTGGCCGGCGCCGGTCGATCCGGCAGCGGCGGGGCGCCCGCCGGACCGGCCTCGGTGGCCGACCGCCGGGTCCGGAACCATGCGGACTCCAGCTCTCGGAAGATCGGAAGCTCCATCGTCTCGTCGGCGTAGCGCGTCCGGCCGGCCGATCCGGGATAGGCCGGCGGCGCTGAGTATGCCTGACCAGGTGGCGGGGAGGTCGGGTACGCGGCCCGGGACGGCAGCGGCGGCGCGGCCGGGGCCTCGCTCTCCACTCTGACCTTCGGGATCTCCGAGGTGATGTCCAGCGCGGCGGCCAGCTCACCCGGTACCGCCGGGGCAACCTCCTCGGCACCCGGCGCCACGGGCGGCCACACCGGAGGTGGGGACTCCGGCGGCGCCGCGAAGGCCGGCGGCGGCGCGTACGCGGGCGGAACAGCACCCGGTGGCATCGGCGGGTACGCCGCGGGCGGACCGGACACTGGCGGAGCAGAGAAGGGCGGAGCAGAGAACGGCGGTGCCGAGGTCGGCGGTGCGGATACCGGCGGGACCGCGTCGTCGAAGCCCATCGCCCCGTTCGGCCGGCTCTCCGGGGAGGTCGACTGGCGCGGGATCAGCGGTGGTGGGCCGCCGGTGACCTCGCCGTCGAACGTCCGGTAGTCGCCCGGGCGGCGCTGCGGCAGCCGCTCACCCGGATCGCCGGTCGTGGGCCCGGGCACCAGCGGGTCGGCGCCGTTGGTCCCCGCCGCGCCGGTGAGGTCGGACCACGCCGGCAGGTGGCGGGACCCCGCGGGAGCCGCGCCGGCGGACGGACCGGCTCCGGCGCCGAGCAGGCCGCGGTCGGCATCGGACAGCCGGCCGGCCGGGGCGGCCGACGGCCCGCTCTCCAGCGCCAGCGGCGCGCTGAACGTGGGACGCTGCGGCGGCGCGGGCTGCGGGCTGCGGGCCGGCGGCAGGTCCCGGCCGGTGACCCGGCCGGCCAGCGCGCGCGGCACGAGTACGGAGGTGGGCAGCGTGACGTCCGCGACGGTGCCGCGATCCCGGGCCGGCCGCAGCTCAACCTTGACCCCATGGCGGGACGCCAGCCGGGCGACCACGACGAGGCCCATCATCCGGGAGACCGCCACGTCCACGATCGGCGGGGTGGCGAGCCGCTCGTTGAGCTCGGCCACCTGCTCCATGGAGATGCCGATACCGCGGTCCTCGACCAGCAGGACGGCGCGATCGCCGACCCGGCGGGCCTCGATGATGACCGCGGACTCCGGCGGGGAGAACGCGGTCGCGTTGTCCAGCAACTCGGCGACGAGGTGCACCAGGTCGTTGACCGCGTGCGCGGCCACCTCGATGTCCCGGTCGATCACCCCGAACTCGATCCGCGTGTAGTGCTCGACCTCGGACTGCGCGGCCCGCAGCACGTCGAGCAGCGCGGCGGGTTCGCGCTGCACCCGGGTCGAGTCGGCGCCCGCGAGGACCAGCAGGTTCTCGTCGTTGCGCCGCATCCGGGTGGCCAGGTGGTCGAGCTGGAACAGCTCGGCCAGCCGGTCCGGGTCCTCCTCGCCGCGCTCCAGCCGGTCCAGGTGGCCGATCAGCCGGTCGACCAGGATCTGCGAACGCCGGGCCAGGTTGACGAACATCGTGGCCACCGACGAGCGCAGCGCCGCCTGCTCGGCCGCGGTCCGTACCGCCTCCATGTGCACCGCGTTGAACGCCTCGGTCACCTGGCCGAACTCGTCCTTGCTGCGAACCGGTAGCGGCTCGGCTATCTGGCTGGCCACCTGGGTTGGCGACAACTGGGTGGCCAGGGCCGGGTCGCGCAACCGGGCCACCGCCTGCGGCAGGCCGTACTGGGCGACGGACAGCGCGCCGTGGCGCAGCTCGCGAAGTGAGCGGGCCATCGACCGGGCGACCAACCAGGCGAACAGGATCGCCAGCAGCAGCATGGCGAGCAGGCCGCCGGTCTCCACGAGCACCTGGCGGACGACCGTGTCGCGCAGGTCCGTGGCCTGGATCTCCATCTTGGCGTCGAGGTCGCCTTCGACCTTGCGCAGCAGGTTCGCCCGCTCCCGCTGGGCCGCGTCCCATTGCGCCGCGCTGAAGTGCAGGTCGGCGATGCGGCCGCCGTTGAGGATGCTCTCGATCTCGCCCTCGTACTTCTCGGCGAGCCGCAGGTCGTCGCCGGACACCCGCTGGTCGAACAGGGTCCGCTCCTCGGGCGTTGCGACCACCGCGAACGTCTGCAGGGCCTGCTCCTGGCCGGTCACCGCGGCGATGAACTCCCGTTGCCGGGCCGGTCGCAACGTGGACCCCTCGCTGAGCGCGCGGAGTACCACGATCCGCTCCTGGGACAGGAACTCCTTCATGCTCGACACCGCGGCCGAGGCACGCATTCGGTCGCTCAGGCTGGTCTCGCCGGCGAGCTGGGCGGACGAGTCGCGGATGGCGAGCAGGTCGGTGATGAGCACGCGGTAGAAGAACGCGGTATAGGTCAGCGACACGTCCTTGCGCGCGGCCACCTGTTCTCGCAGCGAGATGAGGGTGGAGAGCTGGTTGTCCAGCCGTCGCAGCAAGCTGCGGAAGGCCGGCGGCAGGTCGGCAAGGCCATTCTTGCGTACGGCGTAAGCCCGCTGTGCCTCATCGGTCGGGCCGAAGTGCTTGCGGTACGAGTCCGCCATCGCATCGGTCTGCTGCCCGCCGCCCGGCATGCCGAGCAGGATCGTGGCGGCCGCCCGCTCGTCCTGCAGCTCGTGCACCAGCCGGCCGACGTCGGTGGACAGCTTGGACAGGGTACGGGCGCGGTCGGCGTTGTTGGACGTCTGGATGTGGTCAACCAGACCGATCGTGCCGACCACGATCGTGGCGAGGGTCGGCACAATCATGATCAATCCGAGCTTCGACCAGATCGGCAGGTCCCGAAGCCGACCGACCGGCCGGCGGAGACGCGACAGAACATTGGCCGCCGCGGTAGGCCGCTTGTTCACGTCACCGCCCTCCGTCCCGGCGCCGCAGAGTCATGGCGCGCACCCCACTGATACTGCCGGCCATCCTGTCCGGCCGGCACCGGAAAATCGGCCGACCCCTTGCGGGCCGGA
>DASRRF010000592.1:0-8036 GCA_035695905.1 Micromonosporaceae bacterium
GGTCGGGGTGTGCGACCCACGTCCCGTCGTACCCCTGTCCCGCCTCGCGCTCCTTGTCCTCGCGCACCTTCTCGATCGCGACGCGGTTCACCTCCGGATCGCGCCGCGAGGGAATGAACGCCGCCATGCCGCCCATCGCGAACGCGCCGCGCCGGTGGCAGGTCGTGACGAGCAGCTCGGTGTACGCCCGCATGAACGGCGCGGTCATCGTCACCGCGCCGCGGTCCGGCAGGACGAAGGCCGGCCCGGCGTCCCGGAAGTTCTTGATGACGCTGAACAGGTAGTCCCAGCGGCCCGCGTTCAGGCCGGAGGCGTGCGGGCGCAGCTCGTACAGGATCTCGTCCATCTCGAACGCGGCCGGGATCGTCTCGATGAGCACGGTCGCGCGGATCGTGCCGCGCGGGATGCCGAGCGCGTCCTGCGCGTGGTTGAACACGTCGTTCCACAGTCGAGCTTCGAGGTGACTCTCCATTTTGGGCAGGTAGAAGTACGGCCCGCTGCGCCGGTTCAGCAGTTCGCGGGCGTTGTGGAAGAAGTAGAGGCCGAAGTCCACCAGCGCGCCGACCGCCGGCCTGCCGTCCACCGGCAGGTGCCGCTCGTCGAGATGCCAGCCGCGCGGGCGCACCACGATGGTCGGGAGTGGACCGTCGGTGGACAGCTCGTACCGCTTGCCCTCCGGCGAGTCGTACGAGATGGTCCGGCGTACCGCCGCGAAGAGGTTCTCCTGCCCACCGACCACATTGGACCAATGCGGCGTGTTCGCGTCCTCGTAGTCGGCGAGCCAGACCTTCGCGCCGGAGTTGAGCGCGTTGATGGTCATCTTTCGCTCGGTCGGGCCGGTGATTTCGACCCGCCGATCGGTCAGGTCGGCCGGGGCGGGCGGCACCCGCCAGTCCGCATCCCGGATCTCCTTCGTCTCCGGCAGGAAATCGAGCCGGCCGGTCCGGGCGATCTCGGCACGCCGGTCCGTACGGCGGGCCAGCAGCTCGTCCCGGCGCTCGGCGAAGCGGCGGTGCAGGTCTGCCACGAACGCGCGCGCCTCAGCGCTGAGCATGTCCACCACGCCGACCAGTATCGTCGCCGGCATCAGCGGACCAGCGCGGTGGGTCACTCCCCCGCGGCGTGGGCGGCGGCAGGCAGATGTGTTCCGGCCGGACCGGGACCCGGGTCAGCGCCCGGCCGGTGGCGGCCCGGATCGCCGCCACGATCGCCGGTGTCGACGAGATGGTCGGCGGCTCGCCGACCCCGCGCAACCCGTACGGCGCATGGGGATCGGCCAGCTCAAGCACATCGGCGCGGATCGGCGGCACGTCGAGGATGGTCGGGATCAGGTAGTCGGTGAACGACGGGTTGCGCACGACCCCGTCGACGACCTGGATCTCCTCCATCACCGCAAGACCCAGGCCCTGCGCCGTACCCCCGTGAATCTGGCCGAGGACCGCCTGTGGATGCATGGCCTTGCCGACATCCTGGGCGGTGGCGATCTCCACCACCCGGACCAGGCCCAGCTCCAGGTCAACGTCCACAGTGGCCCGATGCGCGGCGAACGCGTACTGCACGTGTGCGTTGCCCTGCCCGGTCTGCGGGTCGAGCGGGTAGGTGGGCCGGTGCCGCCACTCGGCGGTCTCCTCGACCGGTCCGCCCACGAGCTTCTCGGCCACCGTGTCGCCCGGCCGGCGATCCAGCGCGGCGCGTACCGCGACACACGCGGCCCGTACGGCGCCGCCGGTCATGTACGTCTGCCGCGACGCCGACGACGAGCCCGCGTTGCCCATCGAGGTGTCCGCGGTGGCCACCACGACGCGTTCGATGCCGAGCTCGGTACGGGCGATCTGGGCCTGCACGGTGACCAGCCCCTGGCCGACCTCGGCGGCGGCGGTGTGTACGAGGACGGTGGGCTCGGCACCGACCAGCTCGACCCGTACCCGGGCGGTCGCGTAGTCGTCGAAGCCCTCCGAGAAACACACGTTCTTGATGCCGATCGCGTAGCCGACCCCGCGCACCACGCCCTCGCCGTGCGTGGTGTTCGCCACCCCGCCGGGCCGCTCGCGCGGGTCAGCGGCGCCCGTGGCGGGCGCGGACGGGGAAGGCGCGGCGGACACCCGGCGCAGCAGTTCGGCGACCGGCGCCGGACCGTCCACCACCTGGCCGGTCGGCATTCTGTCCCCTGTGGACAGTGCATTGCGGACGCGGATCTCCACCGGGTCCAGCCCGACCGCGGTGGCCAGCCTGTCCATCTGCGACTCGTACCCGAAACACGCCTGCACCGCGCCGAACCCGCGCATCGCGCCGCACGGCGGGTTGTTGGTGTAGACCACGTACGCGTCCATCGCCACGTTCGGCACGTCGTACGGACCGATGCCGAGGGTCGCCGCGTTCGCGCAGACCGCGGTGGAACTGGAGGCGTACGCGCCGCCGTCGAGCACGATCCGCGCCTTCACGTAGACCAGCCGGCCGTCCGCGGTGGCCCCGTGCTCGTACCGCAGCGTTGCCGGATGCCGGTGTACGTGGCCGAAGAAGGACTCCTCCCGCCCGTACACCATCTTGACCGGGCGCCCGGTGTGCAGCGCGAGCAGGCACGCGTGCACCTGCATCGAGAGGTCCTCGCGGGCGCCGAACGCGCCGCCCACCCCGGCCAGCGTCAGCCGTACCCGGTCCGGGGCGAGCCCCAGGCACGCGGCGACCTGGCGCTGGTCGACGTGCAGCCATTGGGTGGCCACGAACAGCTCGACGCCGCCGTCCTCGCCGGGTACCGCGAGTCCGGACTCCGGGCCGAGGAACGCCTGGTCCTGCATGCCGACCTGGTACTCGCCGGTGACCACGACCGGCGCCCCGATCGACGGATCGCCGCGCCGGATCGGCACGTGCCGGAGCAGGTTGCCGCCCGGATGCACCGGATCCGACCCGGGCCGCAACGCCGCCTCAGCGTCCACAATGGGCGGTAGCTCGGCGTAGTCCACCACGATGCGGGCGGCCGCCCGGCGCGCCGTCTCCGGGTGGTCCGCCGCCACGATGGCGACCGGCTCGCCCTGGTAGCGCACCTCGTCGATGGCGAGCACCGGCTGGTCCGGGATCTCCAGACCGTAATGCGTCGCGCCGGGCACGTCCTGGTGGGTGAGAACGGCGTACGCCCCCGGCAGTTGCAGCGCCGCGGTCAGGTCCACGCCCCGGATCCGGGCTCGGGGGTACGGGCTGCGCAGCGTGGCGCCCCACAGCATGTCGTCGGCCCACAGGTCGGACGAGAACGCGAACTTGCCGGCGGTCTTCAACCCACCGTCCGGCCGGGCCGGGCTGCTGCCCACGCCACCGCGCTGATCCAGCAGGTGCTGCGTCATCAGGTCCTCCCTTGCAACGTCCGGCTGGCCCGGCGCAGCCCGCGCGCCAGCTCGCCGGAGTCCACAGTGGTCAGTTGGCCGTCCTCGACCACGGTGCGCCCGCCGACCAGTAGCAGGGCCAGCGGCGCGGGCGGGCCGAAGACGAGGGCGGCCACCGGGTCGTCGATACCCACGTGGCCGAGCCCGTCCAGCCGCCACAACGCGATGTCGCCCAGCTTGCCGGGCTCCAGCGAGCCGATCTCGTCGGCCCGGCCCAGGCATCGCGCGCCGCCGATCGTGCCCAGCGCGAGCGCCTCCCGGGCGGTCAGCGCGGCCGGGCCGCCGCGAACCCTGGCCGCCAGCAGGGCTTGCCGCAGCTCCGCGCCGAGCTGGCCGGCCTCCTGCGAGGCCGGCCCGTCCACCCCGAGGCCGACCGGCACGCCGGCGTCGAGCAGCGCGCGCACCGGCGCGATGCCGGCGCCGAGCCGCGCGTTGGAGCTGGGGCAGTGCGCGACGCCGGTGCCAGTCGCGGCGAGCCGGTGCACCGCGGCCTCATCGAGGTGTACGGCGTGCGCCAGCCACACGTCCGGGCCGAGCCAGTCCAGCCGGTCGGCGTACTCCACCGGGGTGCAGCCATGCGTCCGCGCGCAGTACGCCGACTCCTCGACGGTCTCGGCGAGGTGGGTGTGCAGCCGTACCCCGCGGCGGCGGGCCAGCGCGGCGGACTCGCGCATCAGCTCGGTGCTGACCGAGAACGGGGAGCACGGCGCGACCGCCACCCGAACCATCGACTCGAACGCCGGGTCGTGGAACGCGTCGATCGCCGCCTCGGTCGCGGCGAGCGCGGCGTCGGTGTCCTCGACGATGTGATCCGGCGGCAGCCCACCCGCCGACGCGCCGAGGTCCATCGAGCCACGGGCCGGGTGGAACCGCAGGCCGACCTGCGCGGCGGCGCGGACCGAAGCGGCCATCAGGTCTCCCGCACCGCGGGGGAACACGTAGTGGTGGTCGGCGCTGGTGGTACAGCCGGACAGGGCGAGCCAACCCAGCCCGGCGGCGGTCGTGGCGGCCACCACATCCTCGTCGACGCCGGCCCACACCGGGTACAGCGCGCGCAGCAAGCCGAACAGATCCTCCTGCTGGGCCAGCCCGCGGGTGGCCCACTGGTACAGGTGGTGGTGCGTGTTCACCAGTCCCGGGGTGGCCAGGAAGCCGTTTGCGTCGACCCGCCGGGCGGACTCGAACCCGCCGGCCCTCCCCGGCCCGACCGCGAGGATGCGGTCGCCGTCCACCACGATGTGGCCGTCGGCGTACTCGGTGCCCGCCGCGTCCACAGTGGACACCGCGCAGCCCTCGATGAGCAGGGTGGTCATCGGATGCACTGCCGGACGGCGGCCAGGATCTGCTCGTACCCGGTGCACCGGCACAGGTTGCCGGCCAGCGCCTCGCGGATGTCCGGGTCGGTCGGCTCGGGGGTACGGCTGAGCAGGTCGTGCACGGCGACCACGAGCCCGGGCGTGCAGAATCCACATTGGACCGCTCCGGCCGCGACGAACGCCTCCTGTACCGCGGCCGCGGCGAGCCCCTCCACGGTGACCACCTCCCGGCGCTCGGCCTGGCCGGCCGCGACCAGGCAGGCGCACACCGGCGTGCCGTCCAGGTAGACCGTGCAGGACCCGCACTCCCCCTGCTCGCAGGCGTTCTTCGTGCCGGGCAGGCCGAGCCGCTCGCGGAGCAGGTAGAGCAGGCTCTCACCCGGCCAGACGTCGTCTGCCTCGCGCAGCTCACCGTTGACCGTGCAGGTCACCCGCATGTCCGCAACTCCTCCCACGCCCAGCACAGCGTCCGCCGGGCCAGTACGGCCAGCGCGTGCCGGCGGTACGCGGCGGTGCCCCGTACGTCGTCGATCGGCGCGGCGGCGGCGGAGACGAGCTCGCCGAACCGCCGGGCAACCGGGTCTGGCAGGGGTCCGCGCGACTGCCACGGCAGCTCCGCGGCGGCGAACTCCTCCGCGGCCGGCGCGGCCACCGGCGTCGGCGCCGCCGAACCGATCCCGGTGCCGACCCGGCGGGCCGCACCGTCCAGCGCGAGCGCGAACGAGCACACCGCGATCACCATCGCGTTGCGCGTACCGACCTTGGCGAACTGCTCAGGGCCGGCCGCCGGGCGGACCAGCACCGCGCGGATCAGCTCGTCCGGCGCGAGCACGCTGCGCTTCGGCCCGGTGAAGAAGTCCTTGACCGGAACCTGCCGGACACCGCGCACCGAGGCCAGTTCGACGACGGCGTCCGCGGCGAGCAGCGGCGGGTGCGCGTCGCCGGCCGGCGAGGCCGAGCCGAGGTTGCCGCCGACCGTACCCCGGTTGCGGATCTGCGGCGAGCCGACCGTACGGGACGCGATGGCCAACCCGGGTAACCTACCGCCCAGCTCGTCGATGAGCCGCTGGTAGGTCACCCCGGCGCCGACGCGCAGTACCGGACCGTCCGGTTCCCACTGCGCCAGCTCGCCGATCCGGGTGAGGTCGAGCAACCCCGGCGGGCGGCGCCGGTCGAAGTTCAGCTCGACCATCACATCGGTGCCGCCGGCGATCGGTGTCACGTCCGGATGCGCCGCCTTGGCCGCCAAAGCATCGTCCCATGTGGACGGTTGCAGGAAGTCCACGGCTACCACCAGGCCAGCCCGGCCGGCGGCGCGTCGTCGCGGGCGACCGTACCCTCGATCAGCCCGTACGGCCGGTCGGTGGCGACATAGACCTGGTTCGGGTTGTCCAGCCCGAACGGCGCCAGATCGACCAGCAGGTGGTGCTTGTTCGGCAGGGACAGCCGGATCTCGGCGACCTCGGGGCACCGCTCCAGCACGGCGCAGCCCATCGCGTACAGGGTCTGCTGCAGCGAGCGGCTGTGCGTACCGACGAACGCGTCCACCAGCGCGGCCCGCACCGCGTCATGCGATGATGCCCAGTCGCCGTGCGCCGAGCCGTGCCGCCAGCGGGCGTTCACCTCGGTCGCCAGCACCCGGTCCTTGGTCTCGGTGAGCGTGGTGAAATCGTCCTTCGGGTATCCCCAGAACTCCGAGTCCGTGGTTTTCAGCAGCACCAGCCCGGTCAACCCGGAGACCACCCAGGCATGCTCACCGTCACAGCTGACCGTGGCGATCCGGGCCTGGCCACCGGTCCGCTGGAAGGAGTGGTCCGCCAGGCGCAGCCAACCATGCTCCACTATGGACACCCGAGCCCGGGTGATCGCCGGCTGGGCGGTCGCGAAGTGCCGGGCCAGCAGCAGCCCGAAATCCTCCGGTTCACCGACGCCGTGCCGCCGGGCAAACGCGTACACGGTGTTCTTCTGCGAGTCGGTCGGCAGCACGTTGGTGTTGTCGCCGGTCAGGTGCGTGCCGTCCAGGTCGCCGGCCAGCGTCGTGGTCACCGTGAGGTCGCGCAGCTCGTGCCGTAACGCGTCGCGGGTGACCCGCACCAGCCGGGTCTCCGCCTTGCCGTACTGGTTGTCGCCGAGCACGATGCCCATGCGTCAACTCCCTCGGTATGTCGTGTAGCCGTACGGCCCGAGCAGCAAAGGGATGTGGTGGTGCCGCAGCGGGTCGGTGACCCGGAACACGACCACCACCTCGGGGAAGAACGGCCCGTCCGTGCCGAACACCAGCCGGTAAACCCCGGTGGCCCAGGCGTGCGGGGGCACCCAGTCGCGCAGCCGGCCGTCCTGATCGGTGCTCCCGGTGGCGACCGCCGCCCACTGCCCGTCGCGCTCACGCTCCAGCCGCACGGGTACGCCGGAAGCCGGCTCTCCCCGCACGGTGTCCAGTACGTGCGTGGACAAGCTCATGCCAACAACCGTTCCAGCCGGAGCCGGGCGATCCGGCCCAGCTCGTGGCGGACCACCGCGCGCTCGGTGTCCTCGTCGTTGCCGAGCCGCTCCCGGGCCGCGGCGAGCAGCTCCACATCGGACCGTCCACTTGCGAACACCAGGAACACGTGGCCGAACCGCTCCTCGTACGCCCGGTTCGCCTCGGCCAGCGCGGTACCCGAGGCGGCGCCGACGCCGGCCTGTTCCCGGCGCGACCACTCGGCCTGCGGCCCGGACCCCGAGGCGCGTTCGCCGATCCGCGGGTGCGCGCCGAGCGCCGCGAGGACCTCGGGCCAGGACAGCTCCGCGGTGGCCCGATCGGCCTGCGTGAGAACCGCCGGCAGGTCGGCGTACGGCCGGCCGGCGGCGATCCGGCGCGCCCACACCGACGAGGCACAGCAGGCGAGCAGATCCTGCTCGGCCTCGCCGGGCGGTGCGGTGTTGAACCGGTCCAAAGCACCCCCCGCGCTCAGCCGACCCGACACCTAGGTAGTACATCAAACCGGACCACTAGTCCGTAGCGGTGGAAGCGCTGAAAGAATGAGGTCTAGCGCGCCACGGTTTGTAGGATCCTACAAGGAGGGCGCCGCATGCGGCTACGCGAGGTACTGGATCGGCCGGAGCTCCGGCTGACCCTGCTGGTCGGTGCCGAGCACCTGGACCGCCCGATCAACCGGGTCTTCACCACCGACCTGCCCGACCCGCGGCGCTACCTGGCCGGCGGCGAGCTGGTGCTCACCGGGCTGATGTGGCGCCGCCAGCCGGAGGACTCCCTGGGCTTCGTCGCCGCCCTGGCCACCACCGGCGTCGCTGCGCTCGGTGCGGGCGACGCCGCGCTCGGCTGCGTACCCCCTGATCTGGTGGA
>DASRRF010000593.1:0-4811 GCA_035695905.1 Micromonosporaceae bacterium
GCGCCGCGGATCGTGGCCAGCCGGTCGTCGTTGCCGGGCAGGCGTACGGCCACCGGCGCGTCGGCCAGGTCCCCGGCGGCGGTCTCGATCTTGGCCAGCGCACGCTGGATCGCCGCCCGGTCCGACATCCCCGGTGTCTCGGCGAGCAGCCGCAGCGCGACCACCAGCGCGAGCGCCTCATCCGGGGTCAGCCGCAGCGGCCGGTCGATGCCCGCGTCGTAGGTGACCGTGACCCGATCGCCGTCGAACGCCATGTCGATCAGGTCGCCTGGCCCGTACCCGGGCAGCCCACACACCCAGAGCAGCTCGAGGTCCTCGCGCAGCTGGCGCTCGGTCACGTCCAGCGCGGCGGCCGCCTCGGCGACCCGGATGCCGGGCCGGGCCAGCAGGTACGGCACCAGGTTGAGCAGGCGGCCCAACCGGTCCGCCGCGCCCTGAGTGGCCGCGGTCACGTGGCCACCGCCTGCGCCACGCTGGCCGCCTCGGCGTGCTGGGCCAGGATCTTTCGCATTCGCGCGACGACCGCGTCCCGTACCTCCGGCGGTTCCAGGACCACCACATCCGCGCCGTACCCGACCAGCCAGGACGCTACGCCCTCGGGTTCGCCGTACCGCAGCATGAAGGTGTCCCAGTCCGGCCCGGTGGCCAGCGGCTCGACCCAGCGCCGCAGCCCGGCAGCCCGACCCGGGCGGATCAGTACGGTGGCCTGCCGGGGCCGCTCGCGCGGCCCGGACCAGGTGGCCACGTGGCTGATCAGGTCGAGGTCGGCGGGCGGCTCGAACGCGCCGGACCGCCCGACCGCGCGCACCGGCCCGACGATGCGGGACATCCGGAAGCACCGGGTCGCCGCCCGGTGCAGGTCGTGGCCGACCACGTACCACCGGCCCCGCCAGCAGACCACGCCCCAGGGCTGCAGCCGGCGGGTCGTCGCGGTGTCCTCCTCGGGTACCCGGTAGTCGAAGGTGACCACCCGCCGGGCCCGGGCCGCCGCGGTCAGCGGGGCGAACGCGGCGTCGACCGTGACCACCGGCTCCACCCCGAGGGTGGCCTGCGGATCGACGTCGATGCCGGCGGCCCGCAGCTTGGCCAGCCCGGACGAGGCCGCCGCGGCCAGTCCGGCGTGCCGCCACAAGCGGGCGGCGATGCCCACCGCGGCCGCCTCGTCCGGCTCCAGCGGGATCACCGGCAGCGCGTACTCCCGGTGCGCGATCCGGTACCCGGGCTCAGCATCGAGGATGCTCGACGTGCCGGTCTCCAGCGGTACGCCCAACTCGCGCAGCTCCGCCTTGTCCCGCTCGAACTTGCGCTGGAACGCCTCGTGGTCCCGGGCATCCTCCGGATCGTGCTCATACCCGGGCACGGTCGCCGCAATCTGCGCCGCGGTGAGGAACCGCCGCGTCGACAAGAGGCAGATCACGAGGTTGACCAGGCGCTCGGTGCGGGTCCGGGACACGCACTCGAACCTAGCAGCATCCGAACGCCTGTGCGCACGGCCGCGAGGCGCGTCACTCGCACGGTACGGCCGAGCCGCCCCATAGGCTCACCGGGTGACCGAGCAGCAGGGTACCGTCGCGGTCCGTTGGGGTGACGGCACCATCACGGGGGTACGGCGGAGCTGGCGCGGCGCGGTGGAGCTGGACGTGGAGACCGCGGACGGCACCGTGTGCGCGCTGGCGTACCCGCGGCTCGTCGGCGAACCCGCGGTCGGCGACCGGGTGCTGCTGAACCTCGGCGCGCTCGCGCTCGGCCTGGGCACCGGTGGGTACGCCTTCGTGGTCGCGCTGCCGGACCGGTTGCCACCGGCGCGCCCGGCTCAGCCCGGGCATCTGGTCAAGGCGCGGTACACCCCGCTGCAGGCGGTCGTGCTCGGGGCGGACGAGCAGGCTTCGCCGTACCGGGCCGATCTGGTGGACGCGGACGACCTGGGTGGCATGCCGGTGGTCACCGCGGATCTGCACTCCGCGCTGCCCGCGATCGTCGCCGGCATCCACGCCGACCTGCCGGAGGCCCGGATCGCGTACGTGATGACCGACGGCGGCGCGCTGCCGGCCTGGTTCTCCCGTACCCTCGACGCCGTGCAGGACCACCTCGCCGGTACGATCACCGCCGGCCAGGCGTTCGGCGGCGACCTCGAAGCCGTGAATGTCCACAGTGGACTGTTAGCGGCCCGGTACGCGTTGTGGGCGGACATCGCGATCGTCACCCAGGGTCCGGGCAACCTCGGCTCCGGCAGCCGGTGGGGCTTCTCCGGGGTGGCCATCGGCGAGGCGGTCAACGCGATCGGCGTACTCGGCGGCCGGCCGGTCGGGTCGCTGCGCGTCTCGTCGACCGACCCGCGCCCCCGGCACCGCGGCGTATCCCACCACAGCCTGACCGCGTACGGCCGGGTCGCGCTGATCGCGGCGGACCTGGTGGTACCCGACGGCCTGGACCCGGAGCTGGCGATGGTGGTCGAGGCGGCCCTGCCGGAGCTGCGCGGCGACCGGCACCGGATCGTCCGGGTGGCCACCGACGGCCTGGACAGTGTGTTGCGGGCTGTCCCACTGTCCACAATGGGCAGAGGATACGCCGACGAACCCGGGTACTTCCTCGCCGCCGCCGCCGCCGGCCGCCACGCCGCCGCGCTGGCTGGCACCGCCTCCGGCAGCGCGGGCTCGCGCCCTGTTCCTGCCCTGTAGCCAGCCGTCGCTCCGGTCGCTTCGCTCCCTACACTTTGGGCCGGCTGCGGGCGGCGGGCCCGCAAACGCAGCAGAGTGCGGGGCCGTGGATGCATTGGCCGGGCTGCTCATCGCGCAGGACGGGGATCGTGCGCCGCGATCAGCTCGCCTCCCTCGTGAGCGGCGCCGTCATGACGTGAGCAGCACGATGGCGGCCCAGCCGGCCAGGGCGAGCAGCAGGAGCAGGGCGAGTACCCAGGTGGGTACCCGGTGCCCGCCGCGCCGGTTGCGCTGGATCTCCGCCACGATCTTGTCGCGCCGCCGGTCCAGCCGGCTCTTGCGCTGCTCCCCGTCGCCGAGCATCGCTCACATGCTCGCGATCAACCGTTCCACGCGCTCGTCGTACGCCCGGAACGGGTCCTTGCACAGGACCGTACGCTGCGCCTGGTCGTTCAGCTTGAGGTGGACCCAGTCCACGGTGAAGTCCCGGCGGCGCTCCTGGGCATGCCGGATGAACTCCCCGCGAAGGCGCGCCCGCGTGGTCTGCGGCGGCGTCTCCTTCGCTTCGAAGATCTCCACGTCGGCGGCCACCCGGTCGACCTGGCTGCGCCGCTCCAGAAGGCCGTACAGCCCGCGGCCGCGGCGCAGGTCGTGGTACGCGAGATCCATCTGGGCGATCCGCGGATGGGACAGCGGCAGGTCGTGCTTGCCCCGGTAGGCGTCGATGAGCTGGAGCTTGGTCACCCAGTCGATCTCCCGGGAGACCGCGGTGAGGTCGTTGTGCTCGACCGCCTGCAGGGTACGGCCCCACAGCTCGACGATCCGCTTGGCGCTCTGGTCCCCGCCGCGCCGCTCGATGAACTCGCTGGCCTTGGTGAAGTACTCCTGCTGGATCTCCAGCGCGCTGGCCTCCTTGCCGTTGGCCAGCCGTACCTTGCGCCGCCCGGTGATGTCGTGGGACACCTCGCGGATGGCCCGGATCGGGTTCTCCAGGGACAGGTCG
Source organism: Micromonosporaceae bacterium (assembly GCA_035695905.1). Classification (GTDB taxonomy): domain Bacteria; phylum Actinomycetota; class Actinomycetes; order Mycobacteriales; family Micromonosporaceae; genus EFPC-2. Next base: position 3,661 of record DASRRF010000593.1, read on the forward strand.
CGCATCGCCACCCCGGCCTCGACCATCCGCAGCACGATGTCCGCGCTGCCGACCTTGAGTAGCGTGGTCACCTCGTTCATGTTCGAGTCACCGACAATCACGTGCAGCCGGCGGTAGCGTTCCGCGTCCGCGTGCGGCTCGTCCCGGGTGTTGATGATCGGCCGGGACCGGGTGGTCGCCGAGGAGACGCCCTCCCAGATGTGCTCGGCCCGCTGGGACAGGCAGTAGACCGCGCCGCGCGGGGTCTGCAGCACCTTGCCCGCGCCGCAGACCAGCTGCCGGGTGACCAGGAACGGGATCAGTACGTCGGCCAGCCGGCCGAACTCGCCGTGCCGGGAGACCAGGTAGTTCTCGTGGCAGCCGTACGAGTTGCCGGCCGAGTCGGTGTTGTTCTTGAACAGGTAGATCTCGCCGGCGATCCCCTCGTCGTGCAGCCGCTTCTCGGCGTCGACCAGCAACCCTTCGAGGATCCGCTCACCGGCCCGGTCGTGCACGACGAGATCGGTGATCGAGTCACACTCCGGTGTCGCGTACTCCGGGTGCGAGCCCACGTCAAGGTAGAGCCGGGCACCGTTGCGCAGGAACACGTTGGACGAGCGGCCCCAGGACACGACCCGGCGGAAGAGGTAGCGGGCCACCTCGTCCGGGGACAGCCGCCGCTGCCCGCGGTACGTACAGGTGACTCCGTACTCCGTCTCGAGCCCGAAGATGCGCCGGTCCATGCACAGACACTAGCCGCCGGTACGCAGCGCCGCGTAGTACTCCACACACGCGTCGTACGACGGCAGCACACCGTCGCGCTGCGCGTGCGCGAGCGGTGGCGCGGCGTCGTCCCGCGCGGAGAGCACCGGCGCGTCGGTGGGCCAGGCGATCGCCAACGATGGATCCAGCGGGTGGACCGCCCGCTCGCCGCTCGGGTTGTACGTCTGCGAGCACAGATAGGTCAGCGTCGCGTCCTCGGTCAGCGCGCAGAACCCGTGACCCAGGCCCTCGGCGAGGTAGACCGCGCGCCGGTCGACGTCGTCGAGCCGGACCGCCTCCCACTGCCCGAACGTGGGTGAGCCAACCCGTATGTCGACCACGACATCGACCAGTGCTCCCCGCGTACACGTGATGTATTTGGCTTGTCCCGGTGGCACGTCGGCGAAGTG
>DASRRF010000594.1:0-1976 GCA_035695905.1 Micromonosporaceae bacterium
CCGGCTCGTCGAGCAACAGCAGGCGCGGCTCGGCGGCCAGCGCCCGGGCCAGCGCCGCCTGCTTCTGCGCCGCGAACGGCAGCATTCCCGGCAGCAGGTCCGCGTACGCGGCGACGTCGAGCTCGTCGAGCAACTCCATGGCCCGCGCGCGCAACCGCCGCTCGTCGTTGTCGCTGCGCGGCAGCCCGAGCAGGGCGGACCCGAAACCGGCCCGGGCCAGCCGGGTGGCGCCGGTCATCACGTTCTCCAGCACGGTGAGCCCGGCGAAGAGTCCGACGCCTTGTAGGGTACGAGCGATGCCGAGCCGGGTCAGCTTGTGCGGCCGCGGGTGCAGCCGGGCGCCGTCGAGGGTGAGGTACCCAGCATCCGGCCGGACGAACCCGCACACGACGTTGAACAGCGTGGTCTTGCCGGCGCCGTTCGGCCCGATGACGCCGAGCACCTGGCCCGGCCGTACCGCGAGCGACACGTCATCGAGCGCGACAAGGCCGCCGAAGCGCACCCCGACGCCGTGCAGCGCAAGGCTGCCGGGCGGTGCGGCCGGGTTGCTCACGACGACCTTGACCGATGGTCAACCGATAGCATGGCATCAAACTAACAGCGGTAGTTATTCCGCCGCCAGACCCACCGGACACGAGTGGGTCTTCCGTCGGGGTGCCCGGGGTGGCACTCTGATGGGGCGTTGAGCCCCACCGATGGCGGCGTGGGCGGGGTGGTGGGGTCGAGGGATGGCAAGGGGTGAACGATGGTTGGCACTAGGATGCCGTTCGACCCCGAGCCGGCCCCGTGCGGCAAGGAGGTGGGCGGCGAGTCGTACCGCGACAACGACGGGGAAGGCCTCGTCGTGCACGACCAGTACTACACCTGCGGCTGCCGGCGTACCCGCCACGAGTACCACGACGGCAGCGTCACCGCGACCGTGATCCGTCACGGACGCCGGCGCGGCAAGCTGGTGTCCGAGGAGCATTCAGAACACCCGGTATGAAGTGACACCCCGTATGAAGTGGCCGGAGGACGATGAGCGCATCGCACGACGTAGTCATAGTTGGCGGCGGTGGCGCAGGGCTGCGTGCCGCGATCGCCGTCGCGGAGGCCGATCCGCGGCTCAGCGTCGCGGTCGTCTCCAAGGTGTACCCGATGCGCAGCCACACCGTTTCGGCCGAGGGCGGCGCTGCCGGCGCGATCGCACCCGACGACAGCCTGGACGAGCACGCGTACGACACGATTTCCGGCGGCGACTGGCTGTGTGACCAGGACGCCGTGGAGGCGTTCGTGGTCGAGGCGCCGCGCGAGCTGACCCAGCTGGAGCACTGGGGTTGCCCATGGAGCCGCGAGGCGGACGGGCACATCGCGGTACGCCCGTTCGGCGGCATGAAGAAGATGCGCACCTGGTTCGCCGCCGACAAGACCGGCTTCCACATGTTGCACACGCTGTTCCAGACATCGCTGAAGTACCCGTCGATCGTCCGGTACGACGAGTGGCACGTGACCCGCCTGCTGGTGGACGACGGCCGGGTGTGCGGAGTCGTGGCCCTGGAGCTGATGTCCGGTAAAATCGAGGCGATCACTGGCAAGTCGGTCATCCTGGCCACCGGCGGATGCGGCCGGGTCTTCCCGTACACCACGAACGCCGCCATCAAGACCGGCGACGGGATGGCGCTCGCCTACCAGGCCGGTGCACCGCTGAAGGACATGGAGTTCGTCCAGTACCACCCGACCGGCCTGCCGTTCACCGGGATCCTCATCACCGAGGCGGCCCGGTCCGAGGGCGGCTGGCTGGTCAACAAGGACGGCTACCGGTACCTGCAGGACTACGACCTCGGCAAGCCGACGCCCAAGCCGGTGTTCCGCAGCATGGAGCTCGGCCCGCGGGACCGGGTCTCCCAGGCGTTCGTACACGAGATGCAGAAGGGCCGTACGGTGGACAGCCCGTACGGACCCGTCGTCCATCTCGACCTGCGGCACCTCGGCGCGAA
>DASRRF010000595.1:0-5344 GCA_035695905.1 Micromonosporaceae bacterium
GCTCGAGTACGGCGAACAGGGCGTCAGTTGCCGGGATTCGGCGGCGTGTGTCTGGGTCGCCGCCAGGTGACAATGAATGGATGGGCATCGCAGCCGGTACTCCCGATCACGGTCCACGCGGTAGGTGCGGTACCCGCACGATCCTGCCACGGGAACGGGTCGCGCGTCGGGGTCCGGCATGTACGTGATCGCCACCGCGGGTCACGTGGACCACGGCAAGTCGGCGTTGCTACGCGCGTTGACGGGCATGGAGCCGGACCGTTGGGAGGAGGAGCGCCGGCGCGGGTTGACGATCGATCTCGGCTTCGTCTGGACCGGTAGCGGGCGCGGCGAGATCGCGTTTGTCGACGTACCCGGTCACGAGCGCTTCGTGGCGAACATGCTGGCCGGGGTCGGCCCGGTGCCGGCGGTGCTGTTCGTGGTCGCCGCGGACGAGGGGTGGATGCCGCAGTCGGCGGAGCATCTGACCGCGCTTCACGCGCTCGACGTGCGGCACGGCGTACTCGCCGTGACCAAGACCGACGTGATGGAGCCGGAGCTGGCTGCCGAGGAGGCGCTGGACCAGATCCGGGGTACCAGCCTCGGCGAGATCCCCTGGGTACCGGTCAGCGCGCGTACCGGCGACGGCCTGCCGCAGCTGCGTACCGCCCTGGACGACCTCGTCGCGCGGTTACCGAAGGGCGATGCGTCCGCCCCGGTCCGGCTCTGGGTCGACCGCAGCTTCACCATCCGCGGCGCCGGACTCGTCGTCACCGGAACCCTGTCCGCCGGCACGATCCGGTCCGGGGACACCCTCGAGCTCGCCCGGACCGGCGGACGGTTCGTGGTACGGGAGATGCAGTCGTTGAACCGGCACGTCGACGAGGCGGTCGGCGTGGCGCGGGTGGCGTTGAACCTGCGCGGCGCCGGGCGCGGGGAGATCCGGCGTGGCGACGCGCTGATGACGCCCGGTACATACCGGTGTACGGCGGTCGCCGACGCGCGCATCCAGCTCTGCGCGCCGGCGGATCTGCCGCACGAGCTGCTGGTCCACGTGGGTACGGCGACCGTCGAGTGCGCCGTACGGCCGGTCGGCGCGGACACCGTCCGGCTCACGCTCGGGACCGGGCTGCCGCTGCGGGCCGGCGATCGCGTGGTGCTGCGCAATGACCGGGGTGTCGCGGGCGGCGCCATCGTGCTCGACGTCGACCCGGCGGCGTTCAACCGGCGCGGCGCTGCCCGGCGCCGGGCCGGCGAGCTGGACGCGTACCCCGACGTACCGGACGGGATGAGCGAGCTGCGCCGGCGCGGCATCGTACGGGCCGGCACGTTGCGCGCGATCGGCATCGAGCCACCGGTGCCGGCGCTCACCGCGGACTGGCTCGTCGAACCCGAACTCGGCCGGGCGCTGCGTACCCGGCTGGCAAACCTGGTCGCCCTGCGCGCCCAGGACCCGGCGTCCGCGCCGCTCCGGGTCGAGGACGCGCGCAAGGCCCTTGACCTGCCGGACGCCCGCCTGGTGCCGGCCCTGCTCCCGGCCGCGCTGGCAATCCGTAACGGCGTGATCGTCAACGCCGAGGCTCCGGACACGCTGGCTCCGGCCGTACGCGAGGCGCTGGAAAAGCTGGAGCAACGACTGGCCGGCAGCGCCTTCACCGCCCCGACCGAGGATGAGCTGGCGGCCCTGGGCCTGCGGGCCGCGGAGATCGCCGCCGCGGTCCGGGCCGGACGGCTGGTACGGCTGGCCCCCGGTGTCGTGCTGCTGCCGGCAACCATCGACCAGTCCGTGACCGTGTTCGCCGGGTTGGCTCAGCCGTTCACCGCGAGCCAGGCGCGGGAAGCGCTCGGCACGACGCGCAAGGTCATCGTCCCGCTGCTGGAGCACCTGGCCCTGCGCGGCCGGACCCGCCGCGACGCGGACGCGCGGCACAGCATCACTGGGCGCTGAAGATTACCGCCGCCCGCAGCGCCAACACCCCGATCAGGACAAGTCCCGGCATCGCCGCGGCCGCGCGCGCCGACTGGACGGTCAACGCGCCGCCCGCGGTGACGCTCAGCCGCGCGGTCAGCAGGCCGCCGAGTCCCGGCACGAGCCCCGCGAAGGCCACCAACCACAGCAGGATCCACGGGAAGCCGAACGCCCGCCCCAGCGTGCCGGCCGGAATGAGGGTCAGCACGAACGCGACGATCAGCGCGAACTCGAGCAGCGGGAAGAGACGCTCGCCGAGCTGGAACGCGCTCGCGCTGGCCCGGGCGTCCGACCGGAACCGGACCAGCCAGTGCAGCAACGCGACCGACCCGGACAGCCCGGAGGCGAGGAACAGCCCGCCGAGCGCCCACGTGTCGCTCCACACCGGCTGGTTCGACACGGCCAGCAGTACGCCGGTGTAGCCGGCGATGAACAGGCCGAGGACCGCACCCACCACGTTCCAGGTCTTGCCGAACGCGCCGGCCAGCAACCGCACGGCCAGGTCGGCGATCCGCAGCCGGATCACCCGGTCGCGCACCAGGGCCTCGACGAACGACACCGTGGCGAACACGCTGAACGCGAGCAGCCCCCACGCGCCCACCGACATCGGCGACCAGTACTTGAAGATGGGGGCCGCCTCGCCGGGCGTCGTGTTCACCAGCATGTGCCAGAAGCGCAGCGGCTTGCCCAGGTCGAGGGTGAGCAGGATCGGGCAGACCAGCATCGTCGGGAACGCGACGTAGAAGCCGAGGCGCGCGGCCGGCTCATCGTCGCGGTTGCCGTAGAGCCGCAGCAGCGTGGCGATGAAGTACGCCGCGCCGGACAGCCCGGCCAGGAAGAAGTAGAAGAGGATGTACCAGGTCCAGTCCGGGGCGCGGACGAAGTGTTCGGCGTCGGCCAGGTTCATCGCTCACCGTCCTCAGTGGACTCCGCAGACGGGGTACGCCGGCGGCGCAGCGCGATCAGCCCGCCGAGAACCCCCAGCGCGGCGGTGACCAGCGTTGTCAGGTACCCACCCACGTTGTTGCGGCTCGGCAGCACCGCGTTCGCGGCGTTGGGCAGCCCGTACTTCTCCGGCTTGTCCATCAGCAGGAAGAACGCGTTGAGCCCGCCGTAGACGGAGTCGTCCGCGCCGTACAGGTTCGCCGCGGCCACCCCTTGCGAATGCAGCACGTCGATGCGCTGCTTAGCGTGCTCGCGCAGCTCGATGATCGGGCCGAACTGGATCGACTGGGTCGGGCACGCCTTGGCGCAGGCCGGTTCCATCCCGCCCTGCAGCCGGTCGTAGCAGAGCGTGCACTTCTGTGCGACCTTGGTGTTCGCGTCCATCTCGATCACGCTGTACGGGCAGGCGGCTATGCAGTTCCGGCAGCCGTTGCAGACGTCCGGCTGGATGAAGACGCTGTCGAACTCGGTCCGGATGATCGCCCCGGTCGGGCAGACCTCCATGCAGCTCGCGTGCGTGCAGTGCTTGCACACGTCCGACATCATCAGCCAGGCCTTGCCCTGGCCGGCGTCGAGCGTCGCGTCCGGCACGTTGTCAATCAACTTGACGTGCCGCCAGTTCTGCGAGTCGAGACTGCCGGTGTTGTCGTAGCCGTCGCCGAAGACCGGCTCGTTTCCGGGCAGCTCGTTCCACGTCTTGCAGGCGACCTCGCAGGCCTTGCAGCCGATGCAGACGCTCGTGTCGGTGAAGAACCCGTAGGCCTGGCCGGGCGTGATCTCCGCCATCAGAACCCCATCAGGTTTGGTGTGACTTTGGAAAGGCCGTGCTCGCCGGCGTACAGATCAAGCGGCAATGCCGCCAGCTCGTCCACTTCGGGTACGGCCCGGGTGTCGCGACCCATATCGACGTCGATCAGATACCGTGCGCAGCTCGCACACGCGTCGATCCGCAGGTGCGGAAACGTGCTGTCGGACGGTGTTGCCTGCCCGACGATCGGCCCGTCATGCTGCTCGGCATAGACGGTGCGCTGTGCGCCCGCCGTCTCCCCGCAGGACGGGCAGGTGCTGGCCGAGAAGCTCCAGCTGTGCCCGCACCGGGCACAGCCAAGCTGGCGGCCCCCGCTCACCAGCGGATCCTCGGCATGGCTGCGGAAGCTGAGTTGCGGTGGCCCGCCGCAGCGCGGGCAGCGCCCGCCATCGCGCGTAGCCGGATCCGCCGCGCAGGCTTCGGCGTCCAGCTCCAGCGCCGGGCGCAGCGACGCGCGAGCCAGGTAGCGCTCCACCGGCGCGAGCTCCGCACCGGCGAGCCAAGCGGCGAGCGCCTGGTCGAGCCGGCCTTCCTCGACGAGGGTACGGCTGGCCGCGGCCAACGGCTCCGGGCCGGCCGCCTCGGTCGCCTTCACCACCCGCGGCAGCACCCAATCGGCCGCCCAGTTCACCAGCCGCGCCGGCTCCGGCCGCTCGTCCGCGGCGGCACCCCAGACGTCCAGCAGCGCCAGGTACAGGGTCAGCACCTCCGACGCGAACGGGTAGCGCTCGCGCAGCGCCTCCGCCCGCCGGCGATGGACGTCGATATCCATCGCCGTCACATCTTCTCGATGTTGACCAGAAATGCCTTGAACTCAGGGGTTCGGGCGCTTGCGTCGCCGACGAACGGGGTGAGCGCGTTGGCGAGCCAGTGCTGGCCGGTGTTGATCCCGACGAAACCCCAGTGGATCGGGATACCGATCTGGTAGATCTTCTTGCCGTCGATCTGGAGTGGTCCGAGGCGTTTCGTCACCACCGCGCGGACCTCCAGCTTGCCCCGCTTGGACGACACCCGGACCCGGTCGCCGTTGGCGATGCCCTTCTCCCGGGCGAGTTCCGCCGGGACCTCGACGAACGCCTCCGGTTGCAGTGCCACCAGCTGCTCGACGTGTTGGGTGATGTAGTGCTCGTGCTCGGTGAGCCGGTACGACGTGGCGACGTACGGGTAGTCGGCGGCCGTACCGAAGCGGTTCTCCCGGCCGGCGGCCTTGTCGTAGAGGAAGGCCACCGGCGTCGCGGAGACCGTTGGGTGCAACGGGTTCTCGATCGGCGACTCGATCGGCTCGTAGTGCTCGGGGAACGGCCCGTCGGCCACCCCGTTGCTGAACAGCCGCCCGGTACCCTCGCCGGTCATGATGAACGGCAGCGGCGCGTTGGGCTTGGTCGGATCGGCGGTGGCCGGGTAGTCCGGCACGTCACCCACCCACTTGGCGGCGGCGGCGTCCCACTTGATGCCCGGTCGCTTGGGATCCCACGGAACCCCTAGCGGGTCGGCCGACGCCCGGTTGTACAGGACGCGCCGGTTGACCGGCCAGCACCAGGCCCAGTTCGGGTAGAAGCCCATGCCGGTCGGGTCGTTCTTGGCCGGATCCTGGACTCCGTTGCGGCGTGCCATGTTGTTGCCGTCGTCGGTCCAGCTGCCGA
>DASRRF010000596.1:0-2111 GCA_035695905.1 Micromonosporaceae bacterium
GCGAGAACTGGCCGAACCACATCTTCGACCTGGCGTACATCGTCACGGCCCTGTTGCTGTTGACCACACGCCAGCCCAAGGTCGCCGGGTTCGCCTTCGGCCTGCTCTCCCTCGCCTGGCTGACCATCGCCTTCTGGGCCAACGATCTGGACAACGGGCTCCCGGGCGCGCAGCTGTCCATCGTCGCGACCCTGGCCGCGCTCGCCGCCCAGCTCTGTGTCGCCGTTGCCGTGGTGCCGCGCCCGGCGGCGTGGCGTACCCGTGGGCCCTTGCTCCTTGCGGCGGCCGCCGTGGTCACTGCGGTGGGCATCGCGATCTGCGTGCTGCCGACCGGACCGCACGTGTTGGGTTTCGAGCTGAGCGCGCCGGTGCGCACCTTCACCGCGATCGCATGCGTGGCCGCGCTGCCGATCGCGCTCGTCGCCGTCGCCCGCCCGGTGGTCACGATGGTCGTGCTGGGCTGGCTCGGTGGCGGGGTGCAGGTTGCGGTGACCCTCAGCCGGTACGCGTGGTCGGACAGCGGCGACTCGGACGCGCGCCACACCGCGCTCTGGATGTGGTTGTTCCTGGTGGCCCTCGGGCTCGGGACCGCGGCCCTGCGTCGGCTCGACCGGCCGGAAGCCGTGTGAAATCCTCCACTGATACCTGCACAATGCCGTCCACCTAGTGGGACGATGCCTGAAGGACCCGGGGACCGTGATGCCTGCGGCCTCGAGGCGAAGGGAGACCACGATGTCCACAGCGGCCGAGATGCCGTCCCTCTACGGCGGGCCACCTACCCGACGGGTACGCACCCGCGAGCTGATCGCCGCCAAGGAGCGCGGCGAGAAGTGGGCCATGCTCACGTCGTACGACCAGTACACCGCGCGGATATTCGACGAGGCGGGGATCCCCGTCCTGCTCGTCGGCGACTCGGCCGCGAACAACGTGTACGGCTACGAAACCACCATCCCGGTTACCGTTGACGACCTGCTCCCGCTGGTCCGTGCCGTGGTCAGGTCGACCGGTCGCACCCTGGTGGTCGGCGACATGCCATTCGGGTCCTATGAGGAGGGTCCGGTCCAGGCGCTGCGTACCGCCGTACGGTTCATGAAAGAGGGCGGCTGCCATGCGGTGAAGCTAGAGGGCGGCCGCCGGGTGGCAGCGCAGATCGCGGCGATCACCGGCGCCGGCATCCCGGTCATGGCGCACATCGGGTTCACCCCGCAGAGCGAGCACGCCCTCGGCGGATACCGGGTACAGGGCCGCGGTGACGCCGCCGATGAGGTCATCGCGGACGCGCACGCGGTTGTCGAGGCGGGCGCGTTCGCCGTGGTACTGGAGATGGTGCCCGGCGCGGTGGCCAAGCGCATCACGAACGACCTGCCGATCCCGACGATCGGCATCGGCGCCGGACCGGACACCGATGCTCAGGTCCTCGTCTGGCAGGACATGGCCGGGTTGCGCAGCGCCAAGGCACCGCGCTTCGTGAAGCGGTACGCGGATCTGGCCGGGGTACTCGCGGAGGCGACGAAACGCTACGCGACCGAGGTACGCGACGGCGTCTTCCCGGCCGAGGAGCACACCTTCGGCTGACCCTCGGCGGCCCGGCGAGCAATGACCGGCGATCTCAATCTCAGGAGCAGATATCAGCCCGGTCGAACAACGCTCGCCCGGACACTACTGCCGGCCGCCCAGCTGTTGCCATGGTCCGGTGATATCTGCTCCCGAGATAGGTATCGGGGCTCAGGTGTCGCAGGGGGCGTCCGGAGCCGGATCACAGGTCGGTTACCCGGATGCCGGCGTGTGCCTTGTACCGCCGGTTGATGGCGATCAGGTTCGCGGTCAGCGCCTCGACCTGACCCGCGTTGCGCAGCCGTCCGGCGTGGATGCCGCGCATGCCCGGGATCCTGGCCGCGAGCGCCTGCACGACGCCGACCGCGTCCCGGTCATCGCCGAGTACGAGCACATCCAGCTCGATCTCGTCCACCTCGGGATCGGCCAGCAGCACCGCGCTCACGTGATGGAACGCAGCACACACCCGGGACTCGGGCAGCAGCGCGGCAGCCTGCTCCGCGGCACTGCCCTCGGGCACCGCGAGCGGGTACGCACCCTGCTTGTCGAAGCCGAGC
>DASRRF010000597.1:0-5222 GCA_035695905.1 Micromonosporaceae bacterium
CGCGTGGCGATCCTGGTCGCCGCCGCGCTGGTCGTGGTCGGTGGCGTCATGATCGCCGCGGCATTCTCTCGCCCCCCGGGCTCGCCGGCGGACGATCCGTTGGTCATCGCCCCGTTCGCTGTCCCCTCCTCGCTGCCGGCCGCCGCACAGTCCACGGCAAGCACGCCACGCGGCACGCCCAGTCCCCCGCCACGATCCCGACCGAGCCCCACCCGGTCTCCGGCCGTACCCCCAAAATCCCCGGCGCCCCCCACCTCGGTGGGCATCGTTGACGTGCGCGCCGTGACCGCCGACCCCCACGTGCTCGCCGTCGGCACCCTGTTCGACAGGTACTTCTCCGGGATCAACACCAAGCAGTACGAACAGGTGCTCGTCCTGTTCGACCCATCAGGTTTCCTCGACCCCACCGATCCCGCGCAGGTCGAAGCGTTCACCACGGGCGTGTCGACCACCACGGACAGCCTGGTGGTGCTCCGGTCGATGGCCGAAGACGCCGCGCAGGAGGGTGACCTCGACGCCCGGCTAACGTTCCAGAGCCATCAAGCCGCCGGCTTCGGACCGCCCGGCTCACCCGAGGAGATCTGTACCAACTGGGACATCACCTACCAGTTGCGGCCGGCCGGCGCTGGTTACCGGATCTTCAGCCCGCGCAACGTCGTCCATACACCGTGCTAGCGGAGCGGCACCCGAGGGTCGTCCGGGGCTGGCGGAGATTCGCCAGCCCCGTACGGTCACGACCCGACCCATCAGAAAGTACTGGTTCCAGGTGTTCACGTCGGTAACCGTCTTGCAGGTCCAGGTCTGGAGCACTGCTCCGTCGTTGAGATTCCAGTCCTTCAGGTCGAGACAGCGACCGGAGTATCCGTTCTTGATCTGCCACGCGTCCTTTCGGTAGTTGTAGATCAGTTGCCAGTTCTGGTAAGGCGTGCCGCTGCACGGCGCGACCCGCACTCCCGAGCCCCAAACCTGCATGCTGTTGCCCTCGGCGGGTGGTGGATGCGCCTCCGCTGACTGTCCACTGTGGCCAGTCAACGTCACTACCTGGACTCGTTCGAGTCCTGACGGGCTGGGGGCCGGGATGGCGTGACGTGGACTCCGCCACCGTCCCTCCTGGCCACGCTCCGGCTCAGTTCCGGGTTGCGCTCGTTATAGGCTATGGAGTACGGGGGGATGCCGGTCGGTTACGGCCAGCGACACAGCATCCGCTTGCCCGCTCGAGATCCGGGGGTCCCGTGACGTTCAATCCTCCTGACCTGGAAGCCGTGCGCGGCGACGTGAAAGCGCTGATCAACATCCCTCAACAGCCTCGGCATCCTCGGTGACGCCGATCATGCCGAAGGCGGCGACAGCTACCACCTGGGCAAGGCCACTGCATCGTCCTGGGTGAGGTCGTCGATCTTGGCGTACAGCGCCACGACACCAACCCGCTGGCATTCTTCTGCAGCGACCACACCCAGCTCGGTGCCCGGCGATGAGCCGGCTGCCCGCCGCCGTGGCCACGAGCTACCGCATACCGCGGCCGCGCCGTGCGCCCGGCGGCGTGGACGAGCGGATCGGCTGGCCACCGGTGCCGACCGGCATCAAGTTCCGGCTGCTCGGACCGGTGGAGGTGACCCGCGGGCAGCAGGTGGTGACGCCGCGGGCGCACAAGGTCCGGGTGCTGCTGGCCGCTTTGCTGGTCCGCAGCAACGTGGTGGTACCGGTCGACGCGCTGATCCGCGTGCCCTGGGAGAACGAACCGCCGCGCACCGCGCTGCAGGCGACCCGGGTCCCGGATCGCCACCTTGATTCCGCGCAGCTGTTCCGCCACGCCGTCGAGGTAGGTCGTCGCGTCCCGGCGCAGGTAGGCGGGGTTGCGCAACCGGTTCGGCAGCACCTCGGTGTCGGCCTGCGTCGTCGTACCCGTCAGGTCGTTCGATACGGACGTCATCCGTCGCTCCTCCCGCTGCTCTGCCGCGCGAAACCACGCTGCCCCGCGAAACCACGCTGCCAGCGCCGGATAAAGCCGGTCTAAAGGACCGCGACGCGCGACGCCGGCTTTATCAGGCCCTTACCGGGAGCTAAGCCGGGCCACCGACCATCGGGCCATGTCTGCTGCGCGGCCGAACCGGCTCGTGTCGTTGTTCTGGTACGTCTGGACCGGGCTCATCCATCTCGGCGGCATGTCCGGATACGTGGCGCCCTGGCCATGGACCGCCGGACACCTGCGCAGCGGCACCGACTGCCCGGCGGATCGGTACCCTCCGGGCCGCCCGCTGACCGCCGACGAGCTGGTCGCGTGGCACAAGCTGACCGCCGCGTACCGCGACTGAACGCCCCACGATCGGTTGGCCGGACCCGGTTCCGGCCAACCGATCGTGAGGACCTTGTGTTGCGGGGTTAGCTTTGCCCGTTGATGTGCCGCTGGACGAACTCGTACGCCATGTCCCCGAACTGGCCGCCGAATGCCGCCCCGTTGGTAATCGAGGCCTTGAAGTGCACGCCGCCCCAGAGCCGGCTCATGCCGCAGTCCCGGGCGAAGTCGGTCCACGTTGTCCAGCTCAGCAGGAGGTTCGTGGCCGGCGTGATGCCCGGCTCAATCCTCGACGAGCCGGCCGCGACCGGGAAGAAGAGCTGGACGTTGTCCGTACCGAGGAAGCGCCGCGCCGCCTGCGCGTGCGCCGCGCAGAACGTCGCCGAACCGGACGGGTACTCGGGGTGGTCGGCGGTGTTCAGGTAGCTCCGCCACTGGTTGCCGGGAAGGTCGTTGACCGTACCCTGGCCGGGTCCACCCCAGGCGGTCACCGGGTGGTCGCCGTACAGAAGGTGGATCGCGCTGAACGGCCGTACCGCATCGAACCTGTACTTCTGGAACCAGACCGCGATGGCCGTGTCGAACGTCGCGATGTTGACCGTGACGTGGAGCTGGACGTACTGGTCGAGGTTCAGGCCCGCGCGCCCTGTGCCGCCCTTGGCGGCGAGGTTTCCAAGCCGACCGCGCTGGCGGCGTTCTCCTGGTTGTCGTCCGGATTCATGCCCACCGAGGCCATCATCGCCCGCCAGTCCGCGCTACCTTGCGGCAGCAGGTTCATGAGCATGCGGTACGAGGCGTACAGGATCGCGATGTTCTTGTTCCGGTTCGTCACGCCCTCGCTTGCCGGGCGGCGGCCCAGATTCGAGTAGATGCCGACCGCCGTGGGATGGTACGGCGCGATGGCGTCGAACCACGCGTTCTCCACCAGCGTGGCCAGCCGGAGAATGAGCGTGGCGTCGGCGGCGTCGGGCGAGACGAGACGGCGTACGACCACGTTCGCCGTCGGGAAGATCACCTCGGTCGCCACGTTGCCGCTGTCGAAGTCGAACGCCTGGGTTGTTGGCGGCGCCTGCTTCGCGGACCCCGCGTTCCCCGCCGATGCGGGCCCCGAGACACCGAGGGCGCTCAGGAGGACAACGCAGCACACGGCCACGCTTCGAAGGCGGGCGTTCCGGGGCCGTTCAAGTTGGTTCACGAGTCAGTCCCCTCTCGATCGCGTCGCGGCGCTGTGGCGACTGGAGCCCGGCGCGGCGCCGTGCCGGCCGGGTGAGCGCGCCAGCCGTTGCATCTCGATGCGTCCATCAGCGTGAAATCAATGTCGCGGCGCGTGATAAAGGGCTGTTCAAGGCGGCGCAAACACTGTTCTCGCCCGGCGGTGACGTGTACGGGATCGCGCCGGTGATCTATCGACCTGCAGCCGAGGCCGTCCGCGTGGACGCCAGCTTGGCCCGTACCCGGTCGGCATCGGCGTGGCCGAGCTGCTGCAACAGCTCCAAGGCCCGGCCCCACGCGGTACCCGCCGCGGCGGCGTCGCCGGCCGCCTGGTGCGCGTCCCCGAGGTGGTCCAGCACGTCGGCCTCGCCGTACCGGTCGCCGAACTCCCGGAACATCGTGCTGGACACCCGGTAGCAGGCGATCGCGTGCCGGTGGTTGCCGAGGTGGTGGTGGGCGTGGCCGAGACTGTCCCAGGTGGCGGCCTCGCCATGGCGGTCACCCGCCTCCTGCTGCAGGCTGAGCGCCAGCTCGCAGTAGGCCAGCGCCTGCTCGTACTCGCCGCTGAGCGAGTGCAGCCAGCCGATGCCGTTGAGGGCGTCGGCCTGCCCGGTCACCCGCCCGGCCGCGCGGTACAGCTCCAGCGCCTGCCGCGCGTGCGCAAGGGCCTCTTCTCGTTCGCCACGCTCCTCCAGTACCCAACAGATGTTCATGTGTGTCCGGGCCTGGCCGACCAGGTCGCCGAACCGGACGAAGAGCTCCAGCGCGCAGGCGTAGTGGGTGTGCGCCTGGGTACCGTGACCCAGTTGGGCGTACGCGATGCCGAGCCCGTTGTGTACCCGAGCCTGGGCATGCCGGTCCCCCAGCCGCTCGGTCGCGGCCAGCCCCCGGCGCTGCGCGTCCAACCAGTCATCCCAGTGGCCGCGGATCTCCAGGAACGTGGTGAGCGTCCAGGCCTGCTGCCAGATGTGGCTGTCGAACCCGGCGTCCGCGGCCAGTCGCATGGCCCCGAGCAGTACGGACCGCTCGGCCGTGAACCAGGCCAGCGCCGCGTCGCGTCCCCGCAGGCGCTCGGTTAGCACGCCGGGCACTGCCGGCGCCAGCTCGACCGGGTCGGGCCGGTGCGGCTGCACCAGCAACGCGGCGGCGTGGCCGGTGTGCAGATAATGATCGAGTACGCGGTGCAGTGCGGCCTGCCGGTGGTCGGCCGGGTCGATCCGGTTTGCCTGCTCGGTGGCGTACGCGCGCAGCAGGTCGTGGCAGCCGTAGCGGCCGGAGCTGGTCTCGGCCAGCAGGTGTGCCCGGGTCAGCTCGCCGAGCAGCGTCCGGGTGTACGGGACCGGCTCGCCCGCGAGGCTGGCCGCGGCCGGCGCCGAGATGTCCGGCCCGGGGTGCAGGCCGAGTAGCCGGAACAGCCGGGCAGCCGGCGTACCCAGGCGCTGGTACGACCACGAGAAGACGGCCCGTACCTGAGTCGCGCGGTCGCCCGCGTCGAGCGCGTCGAGCTGCGCGTCGGCCAGCTCGGCCACGTACTCGGCCAGCGGGGTGGTCCGCTGGGTGGCAGCGCGGGCGGCGACGATTGCGAGCGCGAGCGGCAGCCGGGCGCAGCCGGTGATCAGCGCGTCGACCGCCAGCGGATCACCGTCCAGCCGCTCCGGCCCGAGGTGGCGGGCCAGCAGCTCGTGCGCCTCGCCGTAGCTGAGCAGGTCCAGCGCGA
>DASRRF010000598.1:0-12120 GCA_035695905.1 Micromonosporaceae bacterium
TCCCGCAGATTAGACGGCCCCCTACCGGGGTGCGTCGTCCGAGGCGACGGCATCGCGCGTACTCCCGGGGAAGTAGCCGGCCGGGCAGGAGTCGTGTCAGGGCGGTAGCGCAAACAGTCTCCTCTGGCATGACGACCGGACCGGTGTCCGGCGGCGAGGATCACAACGATCGACAAGGAGGTCGTCCGATGGCTCCAGTCCGGTACGTCACCCCGGTCGCGCCGAACGCCGCCACGGGCCAGGTCGCCGGGGTGTACGCCCAGCTCAACCGCGAGTTCGGGTGCCACGCTCCCGCGTTGACCGCGCTGTCCCCGGCGCCCGACCTGCTCGCCGCGACCTGGTCGATGCTGCGCGAGTCGCTGCTGGTGGGTCAGGCCTCGCGGACCAGCCGGGAGCTGGTCGCGATCGGCGTCTCGCTGGCCAACCGGTGCCCGTTCTGCGTCGACGCGCACGCCGTACTGCTGCGTGCCACCGGTGCGTCCCGGCTCGCCGAGACCGTCGCCGCGGGCGGGGTCCCCGCCGACCCGGAGAACGCCGCGCTGCTCGGCTGGGCGAAGCAGCCGCGCAGCGCGCCGCCGTTCGACCGTGAGCTGACACCCGGGTACGCCGGCACCGCGCTCGCCTTCCACTTCCTCAACCGCGTCGTGTCCGCGCTGCTCACCGAGCAGTTACTGCCCGGCCGGCTGCAGCAGCGGCCACTGGTACGCGCCCTCGCCGGCCGGGCCTTCGGCAAGCTGGTACGCCGCCCGCTGCGCCCCGGCGAGAGCCTGCCGCTGCTGGGGAACGCGCCGGTCGTACCGCCGGTGTGGGCGGGGGACACGCCGGTAGGGACCGCGTACGCGGCGCTGGTCGCCGCCGCCGGGCGGGGGCGGTTCCAGCTCAGCCACGAGGCCGAGGCGGTGCTGCGCGACACCGTGAACGAGTGGGACGGCGGCCACCCGCCGCTCGACGGCGGCTGGCTGGCCGCGCCGCTCGCCGCGCTGCCCGAGCCGGACCGCCCGGCGGCGCGACTGGCGTTGCTGGCGGCGCTCGCGCCGTACCGGATCACCGACGGCGACGTGGCCGAGTGGCGTACCACCGGAGGCTCCGACGCGGACCTGGTACGGCTCGTCGGCTTCGGCGCGATCACCGCGGTCACCCGCGTCGAGGGCTGGCTCAGCTCACCCCGTCCGCTCACCGTCTGACCCGCACATCCAACCCGTCGAAAGGAAACACACCATGCGCAAGACGTACGCCGTCATCGCCGGCCTGCTGCTGGTGGCCGTCATCGCCCAGTTCTACTTCGCCGCCGTCGGCGCGTTCGCCAAACCCCAGACCGACAGCTCGTACGCCCTGCACGGCTTCAACGGGATGGCCGTCATCGGCCCGTTGTCGCTGCTCGCGACGCTGTTCGCCGCCCTGGCCAAGGCGCCGCGGCGGCAGATCGGGATGGCGGTGCTGCCGTTCGCGCTGGCGATCGTGCAGATGCTGATCATCGGGCTGGGGGAGGCGTTCAACACCACCGGTGACCGCACCACCGGGCTGGGCCTGGCGATCATGGGCCTGCACGCCCTCAACGGTCTGGTGATCCTGGGCGTGTCCGGCAAGCTGTTCGCCGACGCCCGTGCCCTGGCGCGCGAGCCCCGCGCCGCGAAGGCACCCGCCGACCCGGTGCCGGGACGCGCATGAGCACCGGGCAACTGCTGGCGGTCGACCTGCTGGTCGGGGTCGTCGGCACCGGCGCCTGGCTGGGCGCCGGCGCGACGGTGCTGGCGGGGCGTACCAGGGTCGCGGCCGGGTTGTTCCTCACCGCGCTGGTCGCCACGCTCGCCAGGATCGCGTCGGTGGTGGCGCTCGCCGGCGCCGGCTGGTGGTTCGTACAGGAGAAGGTGCTGCTCGGGGTGCCGTTGCCCGGCGTCGCGCTGCTCGCCGCATGGGCAGGCCTGCGGATGCTCCGCCGCGGTGCCCCCGGTGCGGGCACTGCCCTCTCCCTCCTCTCCGCCGGGTACGCCAGCGCCGCCGGCCTGGTGGTCACGGTGCTGTTCGGCTACCCGGCGACCGCGGCTGTCGTACTGGTGACGTTTGCGCTGGTCGGGGTGGCGGTGCTGGTGACCTGGCGGGTGCTGGGGCACCGGGTGCCGAGGCTGGCGACCGCGGGGGTCGCCGCGCTCGGCCTGGTCGGCGCGGGGCTGGCCGCGGTACCAGCCAGCGCGCCGGCCGACATGACCGGCATGGACCACCACGGAGTCTCGGTGGCGACGCTGCGAGGGCCCGCCACGCCCGCCCCCGGCGGTGCCGTGCGGCGGTTCACGCTGACCGCGCGTACCGGCGACGTGAGGTTGGCGTCGGGGCGGCGAGTGGCGGCGTGGACCTTCAACGGGCAGCTGCCCGGGCCGCCGATCACCGTCACCCAGGGAGACCTGGTGGACGTACGGCTGCGCAACGCCGACATCACCGTCGGCGTCACCCTGCACTGGCACGGGTACGACGTGCCAGCCGCGGAGGACGGTGCGCCCGGCGTGACCCAGCGGGCGGTGTCGCCGGGCCACGGGTTCCGGTACCGGTTCCGCGCCGACCAGGTCGGGACGTACTGGTACCACACCCACTCGATGTCCGCCCAGGGCGTACGGATGGGGCTCTACGGGGCGCTGGTGGTGAAGCCGCGGTCCAGCGCGGCCGGCGGGCTGGACCTGACCGTGCCGGTGCACACCGTCGACGACGCGGTGGTGTTCGGTCGCGCCGACCGGCTCGACCGGCGCCGGGTCGCCTCCGGCACCCCGGTCAGGCTGCGGCTGGTCAACACCGACAGCACACCGCACCGGTTCACCCTCGCCGGGACGGCGTACCGGCTGGTGGCGGTGGACGGGACGGACCTGCACGGGCCGACGCCGCTGACCCGCACCGGCCTGGTGCTCGCCGCCGGCGGCCGGTACGACCTGGCCTTCCGGATGCCGTCCCGCGGGGTGGCGCTGCTCGCCGACGACGACGGGGCGACCGGGCTGCGGCTGGTACCGCCGGGCGTCTCCGCTACTCCGAAGCCCCCCGACACCGCCGGCTGGCCCGAGCTCGACCTCACCCGGTACGGCACGCCGACCCGTACCCCGTTGGGCGGCCACGTCGACCGGGACTTCACGCTGGTGCTCGACCGGGGGCTGGCGATGGTGGACGGCCGGCCGGGGTACGCGCAGACGGTCAACGGCCGGGCGCACCCGTCGATCCCGGACCAGGTGGTACGCGAAGGCGACCTGGTGCGGCTCACCATCGTCAACCGCAGCCGCGAGACCCATCCGTGGCACCTGCACGGTCACCGGGTCCTCGTCCTGTCCCGCGACGGCCGTACGCCGACCGGCAGTCCACTGTGGCTGGACAGCGTCGACGTACGCCCCGGCGAGGTGTGGCGGGTGGCGTTCCGGGCGGACAACCTGGGGGTGTGGATGAACCACTGCCACAACCTCGACCATGCGACGGCGGGGATGGTGTTGCACCTGCGGTACGAGGGCGTGACGTCGCCGTACCACGGCGGCCGCGAGTGAGTCAGCTGGGCCGGCTGAACAGCTGCCGGCTGAACAGTGGCCGGTAGACCCACACGGCGAAGCCCGCGAAGAGCAGCGACAGCACGCTCAGCACGACCACCTGCCCGGCCGACGCGTACGGGTCGTCGTTGGCCAGCATCGTGGCGCCCATCGCCGCCACCGAGGGCGGGACCAGCGCGAACCAGCCGAGGATCGCGTACAGCGCCGGGTGGGCCCAGCGGCCGCCGCGGATCAGCGCGATCCCGGCGACCACGGTCGCCGGCACCACCACGCCGAGGTCGAGCAGCACGATCGACCAGAAGAACGTGGGCGCGCCGGCCGACTCGGCTGGCAGCGGCGAACTGTCGAGCGAGCCGGTGAACGTGCCGAGGTACCGCGACGTGACGAACCCGGCGAGCAGCAGCAGGACGATGCCGTACAGCCATTCGGCGCGGCGGGTCAGGGTCGGCATCCGGCTCGGCTCGCTGAGCGCGAAGCCCCACGCGGCGAGCGCGCCGCCGAGCGTGAACAGCCCGAGGTGCAGCCACACCGCCGGGGCGTAGCTGCGGTACTCGGGACCGAGCACGTACTGCAGGAACATGTACGCCGTGTACGCCGCCGGCCCGAACCCCAGCACGCCGGCCGCCCGGTGACCCCGCAGCGCCAGCACCGCCGCGACGACCGCCATCGGAACCACGAGGCCGACGGAGACCAGCTCCAGACCGATCAACTGGTTGCGTACGGTCTCCGCGATCGGATAGCTCACCACCCCGGTGACCAGCGGCCCGAGGACGGTGTTGAGCACCACGCCCGCGGCGAGCGTGAGCAGCAGGCCGGCGTACCAGGTGTGCGGGGTGCGGCGGGGATCCGCCGCCTGATGAACCCGGGCTGCAGCTTCGATGACCGTCACACCGTCATGGTGCGCCGGCCCGCCGTGCCCGGTCAGAGACGAACGTCCCCCGTCGGTCTGACCTACGCCCCGCCGGGTTTCGGAAGATCCGCCCCGGGTACGCCAACAGTCACACGCGGAGGTGTCACATGCAGAGCAGGGCGAGGTTACTGGGGCACGCCGTACATCCGATGGTGATCGTGTTTCCGCTGGGGCTGTTCGCCACCGCGGTGGTCTTCGACGCCTGCTACCTGGTGACGGGTCGCACCGGGTTCACGATCGCGGCCGCGTACGTGATCGCCGCCGGCCTGATCGGCGGACTGTTCGCGGCGATGCTGGGCCTGGTCGACTGGCTGGGGATCCCGCGCGGCACCCGCGCCCGCCGGATCGGTACGGTGCACGGCCTCGCCAACACCCTGGTGATGGGCCTGTTCGCGGCGAGCTGGGTGCTGCGACTCGACGCGACGACCTGGGAGCCGACCGGCCCCGCCCTGGCCCTCGGCCTCGGCGGACTGGTGGTGGCGGGTGTCGCCGGCTGGCTCGGCGGCGAGCTGGTGGAGCGGCTCGGCGTCAGCGTGGACGATGAGGCCGGACTGGACGCGCCGAGCTCGTTACGCGGTGCCGCCGGTGGCCGTCATCCGGGTCGCCACGTCGGGCAGCCCGTGGCATGAACCGCAGTGTTGCTGTGCCGCCAATGCCCGTCCGCGGGGCCTACGGCCGTGGGGCGGTCGCGGGTTACCAGCTCGTGGGCAGGGGCATGCCCTCGGTGTAGCCGGCGGCGCTCTGCACCCCGATCACGGCCCGCTGGTGCAGCTCCTCCAGGTTGGTCGCGCCCGTGTACGCACAGGCGCTGCGGAGGCCGGCGACGATCGCGTCGAGCTGGTCCTCGACACTCGGCCGGTCCGGGTCGAGGTACATCCGCGCCGTCGAGATGCCTTCGTCGAACAGTGCCTTGCGGGCGCGTTCGAAGGCGCTGTCGCCCGCCGTACGGAGCTTCACCGCCCGGGCGGAGGCCATGCCGTAGCTGTCCTTGTACAGCCGTCCGTCGTGGTCGACCCGTACGTCGCCCGGCGATTCGTAGGTCCCGGCGAACCAGGAGCCGATCATCACGTTCGCGGCGCCCGCGGCGATCGCCAGGGCCACGTCGCGGGGGTGGCGGATCCCGCCGTCCGCCCAGACCTGGCGACCCAGCCGGCGGGCCTGCGCGGCACACTCCAGGACGGCGGAGAACTGCGGCCGGCCGACGCCGGTCATCATCCGGGTGGTGCACATCGCGCCGGGTCCGACCCCGACCTTCACCACGTCCGCACCGGCCTCGACCAGGTCCCGTACGCCTTCGGCGGTGACCACGTTGCCGGCGACCACCGGCACGGCGGGCTGCAGCGAACGGACCGCCGCCACGGCCGCGAGCATCTTCTCCTGGTGCCCGTGCGCGGTGTCGATCACCAGTACGTCGACCCCGGCCGCCAGGGCAGCCGCGGCTTTCGCGGCCACGTCGCCGTTGATCCCGATCGCCGCGCCGACCCGCAACTGGCCGGCGGCGTCGAGCGCGGGGCGGTACAGCGTCGCCCGCAGCGCACCCTGCCGGGTCAGGATGCCGACCAGCCGCCCGTCGAGGTCGACCACCGGGGCGAGCCGGTGCCGCCCGTCGTGCAGCACCTCGAACGCCTTCTGCGGGTCGAGTCCGGCGGGCATGGTCAGCAGCTCGCGGGACATCACCTCGCGCAGCTGGGTGAAGCGGTCGACGTCACCGCAGTCGGCCTCCGTGACGACGCCGATCGGGCGCCCGTCGTCGGCGACGATCACCGCACCGTGGGCCCGCTTCGGCAGCAGGTTGAGCGCCTCGCCGACAGTGTCGGTGGGTGCCAGCGTGATCGGGGTGTCGTGGACCAGGTCCCGCTGCTTGACCCAGCTCACCACGTCGGCCACCACCTCGGCCGGGATGTCCTGCGGCAGTACGGCCAGGCCGCCCCGCCGGGCGATCGTCTCGGCCATCCGCCGCCCGGAGACGGCGGTCATGTTGGCGGTGACGATCGGGATCGTGGTGCCGCTGCCGTCGCCGGTGGCGAGGTCGACGTCGATCCGGGACGCCACCGCGGAGCGGCTCGGCGCCATGAACACGTCGTTGTACGTGAGGTCGTACTCGGGAATCGTGTTTGACAGGAAACGCACTGCTCACACCTGCTTGTTCGCTGGACAGCCACCGAAGTATTGCTCGGGGTTCGGCGCCCCGCCACCTGATCCGCAGGTTGTCACACCTGGCGCGCCGGCCTCGTCCAACGGATATGACTGACACGATGCGAATCTTCCTTGCCGGTGCGACGGGTGCGCTGGGACGGCGGCTGGTGCCGTTGCTGGTCGCCGGTGGGCACCAGGTCAGCGGGACCACCCGTACCCCCGAAAAGGCCGATGACCTGCGGGAGTGGGGTGCGGAGCCGGTGGTGGTCGACGCCTTGGACCGCGCGGCGGTGTACGCGGCGGTGGCGGCGGCGAAACCGGACGTGGTGGTGCACCAGCTGACCGCGCTGACCGTGGAGTTGAAACTGCGCAAGCTCGACCAGACGTTCGCGATGACCAACCGGCTGCGTACGGAGGGCACCGACATCCTGCTGGCCGCCGCGCAGGCCGCCGGGGCGCGCCGGTTCGTGGCGCAGAGCTTCACCGGCTGGCCCAGCGAGCGGACCGGCGGCCCGGTGAAGACCGAGGACGACCCGATCGACCCGCACCCGTACCCGGCGTCGCGGCAGACCGTGGCGGCGATCCGGCACGTGGAGACGGTGGTGCCGGCGGCGCGCGGCATCGAAGGCCTGGTGCTGCGGTACGGCGGTTTCTACGGTCCCGGCAACACGATGGGCAGGGGCGGAGAATTTCTCGAGATGGTACGCAAGCGCCAGCTGCCCATCGTCGGGGGCGGCGGCGGGATCTGGTCGTTCGTCCACATCGACGACGCGGCGGCGGCCACGGTCGCGGCGGTCGAGGGCGGTGCACCGGGGCTCTACAACGTGGTCGACGACGAGCCGGCGGCGGTGCGCGAGTGGCTGCCGTACCTGGCGAGGGTGATCGGTGCGAAGCCGCCCCGCCGGGTCCCCGCGTGGCTGGTACGGCCCCTGCTCGGCGGGTTCGGCATCGCCATGATGACCGAGATCCGCGGCTCGTCCAACGCGAAGGCCAAGCGCGAGCTGGGCTGGACGTTGCG
Organism: Micromonosporaceae bacterium; assembly: GCA_035695905.1. Classification (GTDB taxonomy): domain Bacteria; phylum Actinomycetota; class Actinomycetes; order Mycobacteriales; family Micromonosporaceae; genus EFPC-2. The sequence goes on from DASRRF010000598.1 coordinate 7,577, forward strand.
GTACCCGAGCTGGCGGCAGGGCTTCCGGAACGGCCTCGGCTGACCGGCAGCCGAGTCGGCGCCGGGGAGCATGATGGGAGGCATGAGCAACCTCGACACGAAACCCCAACCGGCCGTCCTGGGCGGCCGCGCCGACGTCACGGCCGAGCCGGTCCGGGAGCTGCTCACCGGCCGGCTCGTGCCGCTCGGCGAGAGCACCGTGGTACGCCGCCTGCTGCCCAACCTGGGCCGCCGGATGGTCGGTGCCTGGTGCTTCGTGGACCACTACGGCCCCGACGACATCGAGCGGGCGTCCGGCATGCAGGTTCCGCCGCACCCGCACATGGGGCTGCAGACCGTGAGCTGGCTGCACGACGGGGAGGTGCTGCACCGGGACAGCCTCGGCAGTACCCAGGTGCTACGCCCCGGCCAGCTCGGGCTGATGACCTCCGGCCGGGCGATCGCGCACGCGGAACAGTCGCCCCGCGAGCACGGGCCCCGGCTGCACGGCGCGCAGCTGTGGGTGGCGCTGCCCGACGAGCACCGCGAGGTCGCCCCGGCCTGGGAGCACCACGCCGCGCTGCCGCAGGTCGACGCACCCGGCCTGACCGGCACCGTGATCCTCGGCTCGCTGGCGAGCGTCACCTCACCGGGCACGGTCTACTCGCCGTTGGTGGGCGCGGACCTGCGGCTCGCCGCCGGGACCTCCGCCCGGTTGCCCCTGGAACCCGATTTCGAGTACGCCGCCCTCGCCATGTCCGGCCACAGTGAAGTCGACAGCGTACGGCTGGAGCCGGGTTCGCTGCTGTACCTGGGGTGTGGGCGTACGGAGCTGCCGTTGGCGGCGGGGGTGGACAGCGGGGTGATGCTGCTCGGCGGAGAGCCGTTCGCGGAGAAGATCGTGATGTGGTGGAACTTCGTCGCCCGTACGGGGCAGGAGGTCGCCGCCGCGCGGGAGGCGTGGATGACCGGCGACCGGTTCGGCACCGTAGGCGGGTACGACGGCGACCCGCTGCCCGCCCCGACACTGCCCGCGACGCCGCTCAAGCCCCGCGGCCGTACCCGCTGAGCGGGCGTGGCGCTGGTCCCAGCGCGTGGCCGAGGCGCCCATTTGTCCGTTCGGCTGGGTAATATCCGTGCGCGGTACGGATGGTTGGCGAGCGGGTACTGGAGGCTGGGAGTGCAATGAGCCCGCTCAGTGGGGTGGTCATGGAGGCGGCGCTGGTCAAGATGCTCCGTGCGCTGCTAGCCGGAGACTTCGAAGCCGTCGACGCGTACGTGTACGAAGTCGAGTGGGAGGCCGGCACCGGCCTGCTGAACGCGGCCTTCTGGCTCGCCGTGAACCGCCGGTTCAACGCGACCAGCAGCCTGCGCGGGATCCAGGTGTACGTCGCCGAGGCGCACCACGAGTACGCCAATCTGGACACCCCCACCGCAGAGCTGCTGATCCGGGCGGCGCGCGGCGAGGAGCACCTGATCGACGGCCTGGAACCAGAGTCGGCGCTGCCGGTGGAGATGGTGCTGCTGCACAAGCTGGTCGCCGACGAACGCCCCACCGAACAGCAGTACGAGGCGTTCATCTCCGAGTCGATCCGGCTGGCCGAGCAGAACCTCGCCGGCTGACGGCCCCCTCCGGCGGGCGCAGGGCGGGTGCGGATCAGCCCGCCGGCTCGCCGTCGAGCCGCAGCCGGATCGCGGTACGGATCGCGGCCAGCTCCACATCGGTCGGTACGTAGCCAGGCTCCACCTCGAGACTGAGGTACTTCGGTGGGGTCAGCTTCAGCGCGGCGCGCAACGCGTCGGCCGCCTGCTGATCGGGCAGGGTCTCTCCGTACCCCTGGATGGTCTTCCCGGCGCGGGTGACCGTGACGGGCGCGCCGTCGCGGAAGTTGGCACGCCACCGGCCGTCGGTGAACACCGTGGGCCCACCCGGTACGTCGAGCACCATCACCGGCACCCGCAACGTCCGCCCGGTACGCCGACCGGTGAACCGCAGCACCGCGACGGACGGCAGTAGCCGGCCGAGTGGCGTGCCCACCAGAAACCGCAGCGCCGGGTTGGTGACGTGGTCGAGCAGCCAGTGCGGCGGTGGGTTCGATCGCAGGCCCGACATCGCGCTCACCCCTTCGGTGGCTATCTGGTCAGGCTGCGGCCACCGGCGGGCGTTGGTCAATCGGGCAGAAGGCTGGAAGATCGGCAGAGACTGAGCGCCGGGCTGGCAGCGAGCGGGGGAGGGCTGCCAGCCCGGCACTCATTCATCGGCAGTGGCTAGGCCGATGGCTCAATGCGGGTGGTCGGTGGGAGCACCGGTCGGGTGCTCGTCGGGGGCGCCGGTCGGGTGCGTGCCGGGGGCGCCGGTCGGGTGCTCGTCAGGAGCGCCGGTGGCGTGGTCGCCCGCCGCGTCGTCCTTGCTCTTCGCGTCGGCGAGCAGGTCGGTGCAGTACGAGTCCACCTTGTCCTTGTCGCCCGCGGCGGCGACCAGCGCCTTGAACGCCGGGCTGTCGAGCGCTTTGCCGTGCGGGTTGCTGCCCACCTTGGCTTCGTACGCCTTGCACAGGCCCACCAGCGACGGCGACGGCGAGCCCTTGCCCTCCGGTGCGGTGGCCGCGTCCCCGACCGAGCTGTGGGTCTTGGCCTGGTCGGTGAGCGGGTTGGGCAGCGTGCCGTTGGACGCCGCGAACGCGACCCCTCCGGCCGCGAGCACGGTGGCCGCGCCGATGGCGATCTTCAGAGTGAGCAGTTTCGTGATCACAGAGGTTCTCCGTGGTTGGTGAGCGGGGTCGGGTGCAGCGGCACGGAACGCGGCGAGGACGACCGCCTCGCCAGGCAGCGGACGGCTCGGGAGCCAGGCCGGTACCGGAGCTGCTGGCGCGCCACCACCCCCGGCGGCTGATGCGCCAGCAGCTCCGGTAACCGTCGGGACGTATCCCCCGACGGTGCTCGCGGCGACCGCGTCGGCGGTCGGCCCGGTCGCTGCCCCGGCCGTCGAAACCCGGGTGATCCGTGACCTGGACGCAACCCGAGCCGAACCGGCTCGGTTGTCCCGTGCAGTCCAGGCGCCCGAGGTCGCGGCCGCCGCGAGCACTGCGGCGAGCCTGCGATGCTTGGAGTTCACCGGGGTGCCGCCGGCGAGCAGTCGCTCGGCGGTGCCGCGGTTGATCCTTGCTCCGTGTGCTCTCATGTCATTTCCTTCAGCGCCCTGGCCGCCGCGGATGTCACGCCCTTTTTCCGCCGGTCGACCCCGGCGCGTTTCGCGCCGTTCGTGGTGGTGCGTTTAGGGGTGCCCGTCGGCGTGCCCGTTGGGGTGCTGGTCGGATTGCGGCGGGCCTGGTACGGGATCGCGGGAGGCGGGTTCTGCTCCAGCAGCTTGGCGAGCCGGCGCAGCCCCCGGTACGCCGCGGTGCGTACGGCTCCGGCGCGTTTGCCGAGCACCTTGCCGGCCGCCTTGGCGTCGAGTCCCACCACCACGCGCAGCAGGATCGCCTCGGCCTGGTCGCGCGGCAGCCGGTTGATCAGCCCGAGCGCCGTACGGGTGGCCACCTCGTCGGTGGCGAGCACGGCCGTGTCGTAGTCACTCGGTACGTCAAGCAACTGCTCGACCGGCACCGCGTCCGCCGGGCGCCGCCGCATCCGGCGCAGGTGATCCATCGCGCGGTGCCGGGCGATCGTGGTGGCCCAACCCTTGAAGCCGTCGTAATCGCCGCGAAACGTACGGATGTCCCGGGCGATCTGCAGCCAGGCCTCGGAGGCCACGTCGTCCGCGTCCTCGCCGACCAGGGTGCGCAGGTACCGCAGCAGCGGCGGCTGGGTGGCCCGGTAGAGCGTACGAAAGGCCTCTTCTGACCCGTTCTGGGCAGCGGTTACCGACTCGTCCAAGCCCACAACGCCTGTCGAGAGTCCGCCCACATGGTTGATAGCGCTCGGCGACCGGATTTCGTCACACGCTTTCGCCGGCAATCACCGAGGCGTTGGACACGTACCCGGAGTGTCACGGCCTTGGACTCGGGATCAGCGTCCAACCCCGGCCCGCCACGGGCCACCAGGGGGCCGCCGGGTCAGCGGGGCTGGCGGCCGAGGAAGCCGAGCAGGCGGTCGGCGGGGCGGGCGTCGGCCGGTACCGGGACCGGCGCGGCGAACCGTACGGACCGGTCGGCGTCGGTGACGAACAGCGGCGCCAGGTCCAGCATCTCCTCGGCCAGCTCGTCCGGGATCGGCCGGCGCTGCCCGCAGGCCGCGGCGACGTCCCAGCCGTGCACCGCGATCTCCATCGCGCCGGCGGTGCTCACGATGCTGGCGGTGACCGGGCAGCCGGCGATCGCGACCAGGTCCGGCGGCGTGCCGCCGGCCCAGGAACCCATCAGCCGGCAGGCCCGGTCGCGCAGTGCCGCGACCGGGTCGGCGTCACGGTCGAACTCCGACGGGGTGAGCGAGGCCTGACCGTCGTCGACCGCCTCACAGAGTGCGTCGAACGAGTCGTTCATGTGGATCAGGAGGGTACGCAGATCCCAGTCCTGACACGGGGTGGGGCGCGACATCAGCTGCGGCGTGACGAGGAGCAGGCTGCC
>DASRRF010000599.1:0-6410 GCA_035695905.1 Micromonosporaceae bacterium
CCACCTCCGGCGTACCGCTGATGGTTACCGGGGTTTCGGTCCACCCGTTGCCGGACTGGTTGCCCCACAACAACACCCGGCCGGTGTCCACGTAGAGCAGGTCGGCGCGGCCGTCACCGTCCACGTCGCCGAGCAGTACCCGGCCCGGGTCGTAGCCGTCCGGCAGTCGCGGCGAGCGGCGCATCGCCACCATCGCGCCCCACCGGCCGTGGCCCAGGTTCGGCCAGTAGGCCACGTTGCCGCTGTGCAGCAGGACCAGGTCCGCCAGCCCGTCGCCGGTCATGTCCGCCAGCCGTACCCGCGGGTCGGCCAGATCGAGGTCCGGACTCAGCCCGGTCGCGAACGTGTTGCGCTGCCAGGCTTTGCGCGGGTCCGGGTCGTTGAACCAGCACTCCAGCCGGGTACCGGAGCGCAGAATGTCGGTCAACCCGTCGCCATCGAGGTCGACCAGCTTCACCCCGGGGTCGGTCAGGCTCACCGCGGGCGCCTGCCGGTAGGGCTGGAACGAACGCGCGCTCCATCCGGTGGCGAACGTCATCGGGAAGTACCCCGCCGGTCCACCGGCCTGGGACACCACCAGGTCCGGGCGGCCGTCACCGTCCGCGTCCAGGAACGCCACCCCCGGATCGCCCAGGGAGTACGGCGGTGCCAGCGCCAGCGGGCGCGGCAGCTCGAAGCGCCCCGCCCCGGCGTTGCGCCAGAACCGTTGCACGGCACCGAGCTCGACCACGTCCGGCAGCCCGATCCCGCGTAGGTCGACCAGCGCCAGGGTCGGGTCGCGCAGCGACGCGGTCGGCAGGCCCGCCCCGGTCACCGGCTCGAACCGCCGGCCCTCCGGGCTGAACCCGGTGTACGCGAACGTCAACGGCGGCAGGTGCTCCTCGGCCGGCGGCACCGGATCGGGGTCCGGCTGCGGCAACGGGTCGGGGTCCGGCAGGGGTGCGCTGAGCGCCAGCTCCGGATCCGGTTGGGGCAGCGGCTGCGGATCCGAGTCCGGCTGCGGGAGCGGATCTGGATCCGGCTCCGGCAGCGGCACCGGGTCGGGATCCGGCCCCGGCTCCGGCGGCGGGGCCACGGCCTGCTCGTCGATGCCGACGACGTCGATCCGGGTCAGCAGCGACGTGCCGGAGAATCCGGCCTGCTGGTAGCCGAGGCGGTACTCGCGCAGCGTCCGGGCCACCCCGTCCGCGGCCCGGGTGACCACCCGGATCGTCTTGCAGCGCAACGAGGTACGGACCTCGAACCCGGCCCGGTAGTCCGAATGCGGGTCCGGCCGTGCCTCGTACTCGAACTCCACGTCGACCAGGAACGACCCGGCGGCGGGGTCGCCGTAGTCGGCGTACCGGATCCGCGCGATCAGCGGCTGGTCCCAGACGCGCCCCGGCTCGTCACCGTGGTCGCGCAGGTACTCGTACCGGATGAGGTTGCCCATCGGGTCGCTCGTCTGCGTGATCCGCCAGCCGAACACCCGGGTCGGGTCGCGTGGATCGGCGACCACCGCCGGGTCCCGCCATCCGGCCGGGGCGTTGACGGGCCGCGGCGTTCCGTACCCCTGCGTTGTTCCGTTCTTCGCCCCGACCTGCCAGAAGTCGCCGCTGGAGTCACGCACGTGCTCGACCCGGGCGAACAGGCCCTCGGTCCGCGGCCGGTACCGGACCCGGCCCGGATAGCTGCCCGCCACCTGCACCAGGTCCTCGGCACCGGACAGCACGAACACGTCCGGCCGCGGAGCATCCGGTCCCGCGGCGTCGATGTACCGCGGCACCCCGCGCGACGTCTTGCGGGCCACGCCGGGCAGGCTCAGCGCCCAGCCCAGCCCGAACGGCCCGACGCCGTTGCCGGTGCTGTACGCCAGAGCCAGCTGCGGCTGTACCCCGAGCCGGCCGGCCGGCATGACGATCGGCACGGAGTAGTCCGCGGTCCCGGTGAACGGGTTCGCGGTGAACTTCTCCCCCAGACCGGCGACGGCTCCGCCGCCCTTCGGCAGCGAGATCACCGACGGATCGTTGGCAGCACCCACCTGCTCGCCCTCCAGTCGTTGGCTTGGTCAACCATCACCAGTGCCTGCGACAGGGCGTCGACAGTCCGTCGACAGCGCAGCTCAGACCGCGTGCGCGAGGGCTTTGTCGAGCTGTTGCCGGAGCCGTTCCGCCTCGTTCGTGCGGTGCTGGTGCCGGCACATCCGCAGCGCGGTCCGCCAGGCGCGGCGGGCCTCGTCGTGATCGCCGAGCGCGGCGTGCGAGTTGCCGACGTGGATATGCAGGGTCGCCTCGTTGAACGTGTCGCTGTTGTCGCGGGCCAGCTCAAGCGACTGGTGGAACAGCGCGAGCGCCTCGATATGCCGGCCGGTCTGCTGCGCCAGGTAACCCAGGCTGTGCAGGGTGTGCGCCTCCACCAACCGGGCCCGGTGCTTGCGGGCCAGCGCGAGCGCCTCGTCGAGGTAGGCCCGGGCCTGGCCGTGCAGGCCGAGCGCGGTGGAATAGTGGCCCACCGAGCTGGCCGCGGCGGCCTGCGCCACCGGATGGCCGAGAGTCTTGAACAGGCTCAGCGCGAGGGTGGCATGGTCCAGCGCGCCCCGGTGGTCTCCGCGCCGGGACAGGGTCCGGGCCAGCACCCGGTGCGTGTCGGCCCGGTTGTCCGCGTCGCCCACCCGGTCCGCCAGGGCCAGGGCCTGGTGCAGGTGGCGCTCCGCATCGGCGTGCCGGCCGGCCCGGGCGTACGCGTCACCGAGCCGCCGGCGGGCCAGGATCTGCACGCTGGGGTGGCCCACCCGTTCGGCCGCGGCCAGCCCAGCCTGCCAGGTGGCCACGTGCTCGCGCGGGTGACCCTGCCGCTGGTGGAAGGTGTCTAGGACCCAGGCCAGCTGCCAGACGACCCGCTGCCACCCCTGGTCGGCGGCGAGCCGCTGGGCGGCCAGCAGGCAGCCATGCTCCGCGGTCAGCCAGGCCCAGGCCGGCACCTCGTTGGGCAACCGTTGCGGGCTGCTGCCGGCGGCCGGCTCGACCAGCGTGATCGGTGTGCGGTGCCGGTGCACCATCCGGTCGGCGCCGTACGCGGTGTGCAGGTAGTGGTCGAGCATCCGCCGGATGGCCGCGCCGCGCTCGGCACCGCTGTCCACCGAACGGGCCAGCTCGCCGGCGTACGTGCGCAACAGGTCATGGCAGCAGAACCGGTCCGGGGCCGGTTCGGTGAGCAGGCTGGCCCGCACGAGCTCGTCCACCCCGGCCCGAGCCTCCCGGTATCCCGTTGCGACCAGGCTGGCCGCCACCGGCACGGTGAGATCCGGCCCCGGGTGCAACCCGACCATCCGGAAGAGCTGCGCGGCCGCCGGGCTCAGCGACCGGTACGACCAGGAGAACGCGACCCGCACGTTGGTGGCCGGATCGCCGACCTCGAACGCGTCCAACGCACCCGCCGCGGACCGCAGCTCCGCGGCGAGCCTGGCCAGGCTGCGGCGGGGATGGGTGGCGGCCCGGGCCGCGGCGATGGCCAGGGCCAGCGGTAGCCGGGCGCACCGGTCGATAATCTCCTCGACCGCGTCCGGTTCGGCGCTCACCTTCTCGGCACCCAGCCGCGCAGACAGCAGCGCCCTGGCCTCCTCGGTGGAGAGCAGGTCCAGCACCACGGGCCGGGCTCCCTCGGCGGCGACCAGGCCGGTGAGGTGGCTGCGGCTGGCCACGATGGTCATCGACCCGGCCGAGCCGGGCAGCAGCGGGCGGACCTGCTCGACATCCCGCGCGTTGTCCAGCACGACGAGTACCCGCTTGCCGGCCAGGGCGCTGCGGTACCGGGCGGCCATCTCGTCCGTACCATCCGGGATCAGCTCGGCCGGGGTGCCCAGCGCGGACAGGAAGCCACACAGCGCCTCGTCCGGGCGTACCGCGGATCCGCGAGGGTCGAACCCGCGCAGGTTCACGTACAGCTGGCCGTCCGGAAACCGGGCCGCGGCCCGATGTGCCCAGCAGACCGCGAGCGTCGTCTTGCCCACGCCCGCGGTCCCGGACAGCACCGCGATCGCGGCACCCTTACCCGCGCCCGCCGCGATCGCGTCCAGCCGGGCCAGCTCGCCGTCCCGGCCGGCGAAGTCGGCCAGCACGAACGGCAGCTGTGCCGGTACCGGTGCCGCGCCGATCCGGTCGCCGGCCGGGAGCAGTCTCGGATCGTGGGTGAGGATCTGCTGGTGGATCTCGGCCAGCCGCGGGGACGGGTCGACGCCGTACTCCCCGACCAGGACCGCGCGAGCCTCCCGGAACGCGCTCAACGCCTCGGCCTGCCGGCCCGACCGGTACAGCGCGATCATCAGTTGACCCCGCAGCCGCTCCCGGGCCGGGTGTGCCCGTACCAGCGCCTCCAGCTCGCCGACCAGCTCGCCGCCGCGTCCGGTGGCCAGCTCCGCCTCGACCCGGTCCTCGACCGCGCTGAGCCGCAGCCGGTTCAGGCGTACGCCCTCCCCGGCCAGCGCCGGGCAGCCGTCGAACTCGCCGTACGCGTTGCCACGCCACAGTTCCAGCGCGTCGGCCAGGTGCTGCGCGGCGAGCTGCGGCCGCTCGTCGAGGGCCTGCCGGCCGGCCGCCACCAGCTGCTCGAACCGGGCCGCGTCCAGCGCCGCCGGGTCGATCCGCAGCTCGTACCCGACCGCGTGGGTGACCAGTACGTCCTCCATGGCCGGGCCACCGGCGCCGGGCTGCATCGCCTTGCGCAGCCGGGACACGTACGTACGCACCGTCCGCTCGGCGTCCGCCGGCGCCTGGTCCGCCCAGAGCGTCTCGACCAGCGCCGGCACGCTGACCGGCCGCCCCGCGTCCATCAGCAGCCGGGCCAGCAGGCTGCGCAGCTGCGGCCCACCCAGGTTCAGCGGACGGCCGGCGCAGGATGCCTCGAACGGACCGAGCACCCTGAACTCCAGCGGATCCGCCCCCGGCGCCATCCCCGATCCTTCCGTAACCTCACCGGCTCCGCGCCACTACACAGAGCGAGCGGGCCCGCCCCCGCCTGACCGACGGTCGCAAATATATGTCGCCGTCTTCGGCCCCGTACTCCGCCGAGCTGTCAAAGACCTGACGCCGACGGGTTGGCGAAGAACTCCGCCAGTACCGGCGCGCGGGGTCAGGACGCCCGGCTTCGCCGTACCCGTCATCGCCTGCGGCGAACGGGTACTGACACATGATCATGTGTTCGAGCTGCGCCGGCACAAGCACGAGGGGCACGCAGGTCGAGACCTGCGAGCCCCTCGAATCGAGGAGAAGCGGTTATGACGGGTCGGTATAGGCGCCGGCGAAGATGCTGGTGTTGCCGAACATCGTCCCGCCCGCGGCGGGACAGTCCACCTGCGGCGCGGGTCGGGCGATCGGCGCCCCGGCGATCAGGGACTGCCGGTAGGCGTTCATGCTCGCGCACACCGTGGCGTCCCGTACGTCGTTCCAGATCGCGAACCCGTTGTCGTTGGTGGCGATCGCCTCGTTGTAGTCGCCGATGAACTCCGTTGCCAGGCCATTGGCACTGGAGCCGCGGGCGTCACCGATGGCGCCCCGGTGCAGGGTGGCGAAGGCACCGATCACACCCCCGAGCACGTCGGCGTGGCGTACCACCCCTTGCATCCGGCGCGGGTCGGCGGTACTGGTCCGCCACGGGTCGAGGTACGCGTTGTACACCAGGTACACGTCCCCGCCGTCGGGCGAGATCGCGACCGCCGGCTGGTTGGCCCGGTCACCGGCTGCCGAGGTCGACACCGGCGAGGAGTAGCTGGCACCACCGTTGGTGGACGAGATGACGTACGCCTGTTCGTTGTTCACTCCGGCGCTGGCGTCCGACCAGCCCACCACGATCTGGTTCGTCGCGCCCGCCCCGGTCGGGGTGCCGTTGGCGATGCTGATGCTCGGGAACGCATCGGTCCGGGAACCGGCGGCCCCGTCGATGGTGAACCTCCCCTGCACCGGGTCAAGCTGCCCGATGCCCGCGAGCAGCGCGATCACCTTCGGCTTCTCGAAGTCCTTGCCACCGTTGAACGACCTGCTCTGGTAGATCACACTGCTGTTCGCCTGGATGTCCGTACCACTCCAGACGACGTAGACCACGCCGGTGCTGTCCGTCGCGACCTGGCAGCCCTGCCGGCCGCCGGTCTGGTTGTTGTTGGTCGCCGGGGTGAGCTGCCGGGTGTCCCAGGTGTCTCCACCATCGGTGGACCGGGCCAGCAGAACCGGCTCGGGGGCGCCGCCGTTGCCGACGCTACGGAACCCGACATTGCACACATAGACGTTGCCGAAATGCGGACTCGTCGCGGCGTTGTCGGCCCACATCTGCTCTTTGTCGCTGAACAGCGCCGAGTTCTGCATGGTGACGATCACCGGCGTCATCCAGGCGTTCTTGCCAGCCACGCCACCGGCGGCCGCGGTGGCCACATCGTCGGCGCG
>DASRRF010000600.1:0-6265 GCA_035695905.1 Micromonosporaceae bacterium
GGGCTGGACAGCGGTCATCAGACCGCCGCCGGTCGGTTTGCGACCCGGCTCGCCGCACCCCCGTTGCGGGTGGCCAGGTCCGCCGGGCTCGCGGCCCGTTGCGCCGGCTCGGCCGCGGGAGTCTGCTCCGCGGCGAGAGCCGGCACCGCGATCGGCAGGCGGTCCTCGGCGTTGTAGGAAAGCGCGGCACCGACGAACCCGGCGAACAGCGGATGCGGCCGGGTCGGCCGGCTCTTCAGCTCCGGGTGCGCCTGGGTGCCCACGAAGTACGGGTGCAGCCCGCGGTCCAGCTCGACGAACTCGACCAGCCGGCCGTCCGGCGAGGTACCCGATATCTGCAGCCCGGCCCGGGTCAGCGCGTCACGGTACGCGTTGTTCACCTCGTACCGGTGCCGGTGCCGCTCGGTGACCTCGGTGCCGCCGTACGCCTGCGCCACCAGCGAGCCGGGTACCAGCCGGGCCGGGTACGACCCCAGCCGCATCGTCCCGCCCAGATCGCCCTTGCCGGCGACGATGTCCTGCTGGTCGGCCATCGTGTCGATGATCGGGTGGGCCGCACCCGGGTCGAACTCGGTGGAGTTCGCCCCCTCCAGGCCGGCCAGGTGCCGTCCCACCTCGATGGCCATGCACTGCAGTCCGAGGCAGAGCCCGAGCGTCGGGATGCCGTTCTCCCGGGCGTACCGGGCCGCGCCGATCTTGCCCTCGATGCCGCGGACCCCGAAGCCGCCCGGGATCACCACGCCGTCCACGCCGTGCAGCGCGGCCGCCGCGCCGGACGGGCTGACGCACTCGTCGCTGGGTACCCAGCGCAGCTCGACCCTGGCCCGGTGGGCGAACCCGGCGGCCCGGATCGCCTCGCTCACCGACAGGTACGCATCAGGCAGGTCCACGTACTTGCCGACCAGCGCGACGGTGACCGTGTGCCGCGGATGGTGTACCCGGTCCAGCAGGTCGTCCCAGCGGACCCAGTTGACGTCCCGGAAGGACAGGCCCAACCGGCGTACCACGTACGCGTCCAGACCCTCGCGGTGCAGCACCTTGGGGATGTCGTAGATGCTCGGCGCGTCCGGGGCGGCGATCACCGCCTCCCGGTCCACGTCGCAGTAGAGCGACAGCTTGACCTTGAGCTTCTCCGGGATCTCCCGGTCCGAGCGGCAGACCAGCGCGTCCGGCTGGATACCGATGTTGCGCAGCGCGGCGACCGAATGCTGGGTTGGTTTCGTCTTCAACTCCCCGGACGGGGCCAGGTACGGCACCAGCGACACGTGCAGGTAGAAGCAGTTGTCCCGGCCGATGTCATGGCGGACCTGGCGGATCGCCTCCAGGAACGGCAGCGACTCGATGTCGCCGACCGTCCCGCCGACCTCGGTAATAACCACATCAGGAACCGGGCCGGCCGGGTCCCCAGCGTCGGCCGCGGCCATCGCCCGGATCCGCGCCTTGATCTCGTTGGTCACGTGCGGGATCACCTGGACCGTGTCGCCCAGGTACTCACCGCGCCGCTCCTTGGCGATCACGTCGGAGTAGATCTGCCCGGTGGTCACGTTCGCGGTACGGGACAGATCCCGGTCCAGGAACCGCTCGTAGTGCCCGACATCGAGATCGGTCTCCGCGCCGTCGTCGGTGACGAACACCTCGCCGTGCTGGAACGGGTTCATTGTCCCCGGGTCCACGTTGAGGTAGGGGTCGAGCTTCTGCATCACGACCCGGAGTCCCCGGGCACTGAGCAGGTTGCCGAGGCTGGACGCGGTCAGCCCCTTGCCCAGTGAGGAGGCCACGCCCCCGGTGACGAAGATGTGCTTTGGCGTACTGGCTGCCGTCCTCGAAGGGGCCAACGCATGCTCCCGTGATCGTCGCTGCTTCCGATGCCTTCCGGTGCAGAGGAGCTGATCACTGTGCTTGCCCGTCGGTATTCCGGGCCGGCTTGATCGCTCGATCCACGGGATTTCACGGTAACACGTCGGCGGCCGGGGTCGCCGGTGCACGCGCCGCCGGGTGCGGCGAGTCGCGCTCCGACCCGTCCGCCGGTCCTTCCGCCGGTCCTTCCGGCGCCGGGCGTTCAGGCTCCGGCCCTGGGCCTTTGGGCTCTGGGACGAGGGTCGGGTCGGGCACCACCGTACGGTCGTCGGCGTGCCCGAGTACCCGCAGCGCGGCGAGCGCGGCCAGGGGTACCGCGGTGGCGGCCGCGGCACCGGCCACGTTCAACGCGGCCTCGTTAAACAACCCGCCGATCACGCTGGCCACCGCCACGCCGGCGAAACCCGCCCGTACGGCTGGATAGAGCCCGAAAAGCCGCTTCAGGCCACCCCAGTCGCGCAGCAGGGCAAACCAGACGAACAGTCCGCCGGCGATAGCCAGTACGGTCAACGGGCTGGTCGCGAACGCCACCACGTTGGCCGCGCCGGTACGGTGTACCACCGGCCCGCTCGACCCGCTGCTCAGCTGTGCCATGAACCGCCCCAGGCTGCCCCGCTGCTCGGCCGGGCGGCGCAGGTCGAGCAGGGCGAACCCGGTGGTCACCGCGAGCCCGGCGAGCATCGCCCAGGCCAGCCGGGCAAACGTGAGCCAGCCGCCGGTGGACAGCGCGGCCGCGATGCACACCCCGGCGGTCAGCGCCACCGCGCCACCGGCGTCGGCACCCAGGTACGGGCTGCCGACCAGTACGACACCGAGCGCCCCGACGAACACCACCAGCGGCGGGCGCCACCGGCGGGGCATCCGCTGTGCCGCGTACCCGGCCCCGAGCAGCAGGCCGGCCAGGAACACGCCGAGCCCGACCGTACCGACCCCGGCGTACCGGCCGCCCTCCAGGGCCGAGTACCCGGCAACGCCGTTGAGCTGCAACCGGGCGCCGGTGAGGAGGTCGGCGGCGACCACGGCGACCCCGGCGACCGCGACCCCGACCAGCGGGCCGAGGGTACGGCGGCGCAGCGGGCCGGCCATGATCGCCGCCGTACCCGCGGCCACCGCCGCCATCGTGGCCCCGGTGAACAGCAGCCCCGGCCGCGCGCTTCGCCACCACGGCAGCGCGTCGGCCAGCAGCGCCGCCGGTATCGCCACCGCGGCCGCGACCAGTACCACCTCGGCAACCGTGATCAGCACCGGCGGCAGCGGGCGGGTCAGCGGTTTGCCGTGCCGGCGGGCGCGGCGTAGCAACGGCACCGCCGCGGCGAACAGCAGCACCTGGAGCGCCGCGAGCAGGGTGAAGAACCGGCTGGCCACCCGGTGCTGCGCGCCGGCCTCCCGGTCGGCGTCGGCGAGCCTGGCCACCGCGGCGACCAGGTCGGCGGGGCGGCCCCGGGTACGGTCGGCCGGGTGCCCGGCAAACAGCTTGTCCTTCTCCGGGTCGCCCAGCTCGTCGAGTGCGGCCAGCGCGGTCGGTGCCAGGTCGACCAGCGGAAGGTAGCCGGGCCGGCTGGTGCTCGCCGAGGTCAGCCAGCCGCCGGTCCAGCCCGGTCCGTCGGCGATGGCCACATGCAGCCGGGACGTCAGGTCGGTGTCGGACAAGCCGGCGACCAGCACCAGCGACCGTTCCGGCCGGGCCGCGAGCACCCGGGCGAGTACCCGGTCCGCGCGTTGGGCCGCGACCAGCCGGCGGGCCGGGTCCTCGCCGGCCACCGTACCCAGGTCCACGATCCCCAGCCGGCACGCGGCCAGCTGGGTCACCGGGTTCTCCGGCAATGTGGCCGTGTACCGGTCCACCCGGCCGAATGGGCGGGCCGCGGCGACCGCCGCCCCCGGGCCGACCGCGGTGGTACACCGTACCGACTCGGCGAGCGCACCCGGCACCGCTCCCCACGGGAGCTTCTCCTGGTTGTGCAGTACCACCGCGCGCTGGTCCGGCAGGTACGCGCCGATCCGGTCCGGGGTCTCGATGGTCACGTTCAGCGGCGGGCACTCGGCGACCGTCGTACTCGGAGTGCGTTGTGCGTAGTTGCCCGCGCCGAGGGTGACCCAGCCGTCCGCGGGGCAGGTCGGCTTGTGCGCCGATCGCACCGACAGCGCCCCGATCGTGCCGCGCTGGGCCAACGCCCACAGGGTCGGCGTACCGGTCGGGCTGACATCGTCCCAGCGCAACCCCGGTGCCCCCGCAATGATCACGTAGTCGACCGACGGCCGGGGTGCGCTCGCCGCCGGGCGGGCCAGCAGCCCGAGCATGCTGGCCAGCGCGATCGCGAGCGCGACAAGTGCCGGGCCGGCATGCGAGCGCTGCCACAGCGGACCGCGGTGCAGCGGGCCGCGGTACAGCCGGCGCAACATCAGCGTTGCCCGGCCGCCGGCGCCGGGCGCGCGGCCAGCTCGGCGTAGATCGCGAGTACCTGGGCGACCGTGTCCCGCTCGGTCGGCCACTGTTGCGCCCGGGCCCGGCCGCGTACGGCGTACGCGTCGCGCAGCTCGGTGTCCGCGAGCAACCGCCGGACGGCCGCGTCCAGCGCGTCCGGATCACCGGCCGGCACCAGCACCGCGGCGTCGCCGACCAGCTCGGGAATCCCGCCGACCGCGGTCGCGACGAGCGGCGTACCGCTGCGCAACGCCTCCTGGGCGAACAGCTGGCGGGCCTCCCACACGCTGGTGACCACCGCGAGATCGGCGCCGAGCAGCAGGTCCGCGACGTCGTCGCGGTGCCCGAGCAGGGTGACCGGCGCCCGGGCCGCGGAGATCTCGGCGACCAGATCCAGGTAGCCCGGCCCGGTCCCGGCGATCACCACGGCCGGTGCCGGGTGCAGCGCCCGCCACCGGGCCGCGGTCTTGATCAGCGTGTGGTACCCCTTCTGCGGGTGCAGCCGGCCGACCGAGAGCAGCAGCGGGGTTCCCGGATCCACGCCGAGCTCGGCCCGGACCGCGGACCGGCCGCGCCGCGGCGGCGGCAACGGGGGCGCGGCAACCTCGCCGAGCCGGGCGTCCCGGGCACCCAGCGCCACCGCGCGGGCCACCAGGTCCGCGGAGGCACCGAGCGTCACATCCGCCGACCGGGCCACGTACCGCTCCGCGACCCGGTACGCCCGGGCCCGAAGCCCGCGCTGGAGCGGCGCGTTGTGCCAGGTCACCACGAGCGGGTGGGCGCTTCGCGCGGCGGCGGCGACCAGCCCGGCCCGCAGCCCGTGCGCGTGGATGATGTCGGGGCGCCGCTCGCCCACCCAGGCCCGGCGCAGCGCGGTCACCGTCCGGGCGTCCCGCGGGTGCAGACTGGCCGGAATCTCCAGGGGTACGAACGCAGCCCCGGTCTTCGCGGAGAACTGGAAGCGTTCCTCGGTCGCGGCCGGGCCGTAGACGATGACCGTGGCGCCTTCGCCGGTCAGCCCGGTGGCGAGCGACGCGATGTGCCGCCCGATCCCGCCGGTGCTGGACCCCAGCACCAGGGCAACCCTCATCCAGGCATCCCTCCTACGCCGTTCCGCCTGCGCTGCCGCGGCGGCCGGCCAGCCGGGCCACCCGGCGCCGGACCCGATCCACCGCCGGGCGTACGTCGCGCCGGTCGAGGGCGTACCCGACAACGAAGAACACCGCACCGACCACGACACCGGACAGCATGCCCTGCGCGATCGACGTACCCGCATCTGGGGTGGCGTGCACCGTACCCGTGACGGCCCATCCGGCAACGCCCGCGGTGACGGCCGCGACCAGCCCGGCCACCGCGGCGCGGGGCAGCCCGTCCAGCGCGGCCGCACCGGCCCGGCGCCCCACCGCGACCAGCAGCGCCAGCCCGAGCAGCGTCATCCCGGCACTGTTCGCCGCCGCCAGCGCGAGCGCCCGGTTCGTGGTCGGCAGGACGCTGGCGAGCAGCACCGAGCCGGCCGCGACCGCCGCCCATCCGATGACGGTGGCGCCGGCCGCGACGGCGGTGTCCCCGCGGGCGTAGAGCGCCCGGGTCAACGCGGCGGACAGGCCGTACCCGATCAGCCCCGGAGCGAAGCCGGCGATCGCCGCGGCCAGGTCCGCGGGCCTGGCCCCGGTGGCCGGCATCAGCGCGACGAGCAACCGGGCACCCGGAACCGCAAGCGCCACCAGGGCCGCCGCGCCCAGGCAGCCGAGCAGCAGTACGGCCCGGGTCGTGCTGGCCAGCGTGGCGCGGAACCGGTCCGCCGCACCGGTCGCCGCGCTCGTGGCGAGCACCGGGTACGCGGCGACCGCCACCGGTACCGCGAGCACCGCCCACGGCAGCAGGTAGATGGTCTGCGCCAGGTTGTAGAGCACCACGGTGCCTTCCGGGCCGGCCATCCCCAGCCGCAGCGCCACCAGCAGCGCGACCTGCTGTGCCGCGACG
>DASRRF010000601.1:0-1711 GCA_035695905.1 Micromonosporaceae bacterium
GTCATCCGGGAGGCGCAGCCCGAGTGATGCCTCGATCGCGGCCCAGTCGAACTCGTGGCGCGTTTCGACGGCGACGCCGACGAGGGCGGCGAGTCGAGCCACGCAGTCCTCGGTGCCCACGGTTGACCAGGATAGACCACCGTGGGCGGCGGTCGCGTCGCCGTGACCGCCGCCCACGCATGGGCTATGGCACATTCATCGCGGCCGGAGTGTAGGCCGGCCCGTTCTTCGGTTGGATGTGGTACTG
Source organism: Micromonosporaceae bacterium (assembly GCA_035695905.1). GTDB lineage: Bacteria > Actinomycetota > Actinomycetes > Mycobacteriales > Micromonosporaceae > EFPC-2. The sequence goes on from DASRRF010000601.1 coordinate 248, forward strand.
GACGTAAACGGGAGCGTCGCCGAGTTCTTGATGCCGGGGGTGGCCCCACCGGGTGTAGACCGGGATGGCGTGGTAGTAGACACGCTGCCCGCTCGAGAGCATTCCGCGGACCTTGTACTCGACGGTCGCCATCTGGCTCTTGTTGCCCCAGCCCCACATCGGGACGATGTTTTCGAGGATGTTCGCGCCGCCGAGGCTGTCGGCCAGCAGATGGCTGCGGTTCATGCCATTCTGGAAACCGACTGGTGTCGGCCGGTAGTCGTTGCCGACACCCGTCGACCACGGACCGAGGCATGCCTCCACACCCTGGGCGCGTTTGCGAGCGTCGAGCGGGTAGTAGATGGGTTCGGCCGGTGGTCCGTCTTCGTCCAGGCAATGCCGCTGCCGGTCGTCGCGGCTGTCGACGTCGTAGTCGTACGACTCGACGTCCGGCGCCGAATCCCCGCCGAGCATCATGACCAGGCCGATCGAGAACCCGAGACCCCAGGTCCGCCTACCCCAAATCTTGACCTCGCGCCACGGGTCGGTCTTCGGCGGGGCCCAGATGTTCGGCGGCGGCTTCACGATCGTCGGCTGCGTCGGCCGCACCTGAATGCGATAGTCCTCGCAGGTCGCGCTGTACATGTTGACGTCGCTGCAAAGCGGAATCGCGCCGGACGGGTCTCGGCTGACGGTCGGGCGGTCCGCCACGTAGGCGTACGGGCTCACGGCGGGTTCGTTGAAGCTCTGCGTTACCGGGTCTACGCCGTTGTATCGTCCGGCGGCCGGGTCGTAGACGCGGGCCAGGGTGGAATACCGCGCGCCGAGGGTGGTGTCCTGGTAGCCCCCGGCGAACTGGATGGGGTTGGTGACGCTGGTGGGTGTGCCGGCTGCCGTGCCATCGGAGCGACGGCTGCCGAACGGCTCAAAGTCGTAAGCCGCCATAGTGGACCCGGCCGGATTGACGACCGTGGCGACGCCGCCGACGGTGTCCAGCGCGTACGAGTCGGTCTGGCCGCCGGTGAGCAGCCCCAGCGGGGCGAGGTCCGGGGTGCTCACGAAGCCGCGGCTGGTGGTCGCGCCACCGGTGGTGACGCTCTCGGTGGCCAGCTGCGGCAGCGCGTTGTTGACGTCGGTCTGCCAGGTCCGGGTCTGGGCTGCGCCGGCGGTCGTGGCGGAGATCTGGATGCCCTGGCCGTCGTACGCGTACGCAGTGGCGCTGCCGCCGACGGTGGCCGAGGCGACGGTGTGGTCGAGGTTGTACGAGAACGTGTCGGGACCCGCCTGGACGACGTTGCCCATGCGGTCGTAGAGGTACGTGGCGGAGGTCGTGCCGCCCGGGGTGGTGACCGTCGAACCGGTCAGCTGGCTCGCCGAGTCATACGCATACGTGGTCTGGCTGTTGCCGGCGCTGCCGGACAGCGTCTGCGACAGGCGGTTGCCCACCTCGTCGTAGCTGTAGGCGATCGTTCCGGTCGAGGCGGC
>DASRRF010000602.1:0-5489 GCA_035695905.1 Micromonosporaceae bacterium
CCGTTCGACCCGTGGGTGCTGCGCGCCAAGGTTTCGGTCTTCGTCGAGCTGTGGACGAAAACTCAGCAACTGCTGGTGCAGGCCGATGCGGTGCGCGAGGCCGCGGCCCTGTTGCGGTCCGCGCCCGAGGATGTCCCTGACGTGGTACGCAAGGCAGCCGCGCTGCTGGACAACGCCCGGGTGGCGGTCAACGGGCGGTGAGCTCGTTGTTGATCATTAAGGCCGAGCGCAGCCCGGTGATGTCCAGCACACGCAACAGGAACTCGGCGACGTTGGTCAGTACGACCACGCTCTGCGCGGTGGTTGCCTTGCGGCTCAGCACAACCAGGGTGCCCAGCCCTTGGGAGTCACAGAACGTGATGGCAGCGAGGTCGAGCACGATCCGCGGCGGCGGATCGGCGAGGATTTCGTTGATCGTGGACACCAGACGCGGCGCTCCGACCATGTCGATCTCACCGGCCAGGTTCACCACAACCTCGCCGGGCGTCCGCCGGACCGATATCCGAAGTTCCGGACGTTCCACGCTGGTCAGCCTATCGTGGGCCAACCGAACTCACCGGGGTGCGCGCGTGGCCGCTCGGCGGCCTTGCGACAATGGTCGGCGCTGTGACAGATACCTACCCGGCCGAAGCGCCGGCCTCGCAGGCCCTCTTCGACCACGCCCGCGCCATCGTGCCGGGCGGGGTGAACTCCCCGGTGCGCGCGTTCCGTGCGGTGGGGGGTACGCCCCGGTTCATGGTCAGCGGGCACGGCCCGTACCTGACCGATGCGGACGGCCGCCGCTACGTCGACCTGGTCTGCTCGTGGGGTCCGCTGCTGCTCGGGCACGCGCATCCCGAGGTGGTCGCCGCGGTGCAGGCGGCGGCCATGCTGGGCACCAGCTTTGGCACGCCGACTCCGGGTGAGGTTGCGCTCGCCGAAGAACTTGTCGGGCGTACGGCGGCAGCCCAGGTACGGCTGGTCAACTCGGGTACCGAGGCGACGATGTCGGCGATCCGGCTGGCCCGCGGCTGCACCGGCCGGCCGAAGGTGGTCAAGTTCGCCGGCTGCTACCACGGGCACGTGGACGCGCTGCTCGCCGCGGCCGGGTCCGGGGTCGCCACCTTCTCCCTGCCTGACTCGCCGGGCGTCACCGGTGCGGCCGCCGGCGAGACGATTGTCTTGCCGTACAACGATGTTGGCGCGGTCGAGCGGGCGTTCGCCGAGGCGGGCGACCAGATCGCGGCGATCATCACCGAGGCGGCGCCGGGCAATATGGGCGTGGTCGCTCCGCGGGACGGGTTCAACCAGGCGCTGGCCCGGATCGCGCACGGGTACGGCGCACTGCTCGTGGTCGACGAGGTGATGACCGGCTTCCGGGTGAGCCGGTCCGGTTGGCAGGGCATCGATCCAGTGGATGCGGACCTATGGACGTTCGGCAAGGTGATGGGCGGCGGCCTACCCGCCGCAGCGTTCGGCGGCCGGCAGGACCTGATGGAACGGCTCGCCCCGGTCGGCCCGGTCTACCAGGCCGGCACGCTCTCCGGCAACCCGCTGGCCTGCGCGGCCGGGCTGGCCACTCTGCGGCTGGCCACCGCCGAGGTCTACGCGAAGCTGGACCGCACGGCCGCCGTCGTGGGCAAGCTGGCCGGCGACGCACTGTCCGCCGCCGGTGTCCCGCATCGACTGTCGTACGCCGGAAACATGTTCTCGGTCTTCTTCACCGACGCGGAGGTGACCGACTTCGCGACCGCGAAGACCCAGAACCTCGACGCGTACAAGGCGTTCTTCCACGCCATGCTGGCGCACGGTGTCTACCTGCCACCGAGCGCGTTCGAGGCGTGGTTCGTCTCGGCGGCGCTGGACGACGCGGCGCTCGACGTGATCGCCGCAGCGCTGCCGGTCGCCGCTCGCGCGGCGGGTGCGGCATGACCACTCGTACGGTGGTGCATCTGGTACGCCACGGCGAGGTGTACAACCCCGAACGGATCCTCTATGGACGGTTGCCCGGGTACCGGCTGTCCGAGCTGGGCGTGCAGATGGCCAAGGCGGTCGCGGCCAGCCTCGCCGACCGGGACGTCACGGTCGTGCTGTCCAGCCCGTTGGAGCGCGCGGTGCAGACCGCCGAGCCGATCGCGGCGCAGTTCGGCCTGCCGATCGAAGTGGACGAGCGGCTGACCGAGGGCTCGAACTGGTTCGAGGGCCGGCGGGTCTCGGTCGGCGACGGCGCGCTGCGCGATCCGCGCAACTGGTGGGTGCTTCGCGATCCGATCACCCCGTCCTGGGGCGAGCCGTACACGAAGATTGCCGCCCGGGTGTTCGCCGCGGTACAGGCCGCACGGATCGCGGGCGAGGGCCACGAGGTGGTCTGCGTGTCGCACCAGCTTCCTATTTGGACACTGCGCCGGTACGTCGAGCACAAGCGGCTCTGGCACGACCCGCGCAGGCGGCAGTGCGGGCTGGCCAGCATCACGTCGGTGCACTTCGAGGACACCCGGATCGCCGGCATCGGGTACGCCGAACCAGCCGCGCATCTGGGGCCAGGGACCGGCAAGGGAGCCTAGATGGTCCGCCTGGGGAGGCTCATCGCGCTGCTGGTGACGGTGGCGGTTGCCGGGGCGTGCTCGGCCGGCGGGGGTACGCCGGATCGCAAACCGGCCCCGGCGCTGGCCGGTACGCTGCTCGGCGGCGGCAGCTACGACCTTGCCGCGCACCGCGGCGAGGTGGTCGTGGTGAACTTCTGGGCCTCCTGGTGCGCCCCGTGCCGCGCCGAGATCTCCGACCTCGAACAGACCTATCGGTCCACAAAGGACAGGGGGGTGTCGTTCGTCGGGGTGAACGTCCGCGATCCGGACGAGGACAAGGCGAAGGCGTTCGTGGCCGACCGGGTGTCGTACCCGAGCCTGTACGATCCGGCCGGCGAGCTCTCCCTCGGGTTCGCCGGGTTCGGTGCGACCACGATCCCGGCCACGGTCATCATCGACCGGCAGGGCCGGGTGGCCCGGGTGATCCGGGAACCGGTACGGAACGAGACGTTCCAGCCGCTGGTGGCCGCGATCGCGGACGAACCGAGGCCCTGAGTGGGCCAGTCGTTTGCCGAGATCGCCCGCGGCGGGCCGCTGTTGCTCGCGGTCGCCGTGGCGGCACTGGCCGGGTTGGTCAGCTTCCTGTCGCCGTGCGTACTGCCGTTGGTGCCCGGGTACCTGTCCTATGTGACCGGGCTCGCGGGTGCGGATCTCGAGGACGCGCAGGGCCGCCGGGGCCGGATCGTGACCGGCGTGCTGCTGTTCATCGCCGGGTTCACCGCGGTCTTCACGGTCACCGGCGTGCTCGTCGCCGGCATCGGCCGTACCCTGCTGGCGCACGCGCGTACCGCCGAGGTGCTGGTCGGGCTGCTGGTCATCGTGCTCGGTGTGGCGTTTCTCGGGGTGGTACCGGGCCTGCAGCGGGAGTGGCGGCTGCACCGGCTGCCGGGCGCCGGATTGGCCGGTGCGCCCGTGTTCGGTGCGGTCTTCGCGCTCGGCTGGGTGCCGTGTGTCGGGCCGACCCTCGGTGCGGTGCTCGGGCTCGCCGCGGTCGGCGGGCAGTCCGGTCGGGCGGTCGTGCTGGCGGTGGCGTACTGCCTCGGGCTCGGGTTGCCGTTCCTGGCCTTCGGGTTGGGCTTCCGCGCTCTGATCGGGGTGTTCACCGCGGTACGCCGCAACAGCCGGTGGGTCACCCGGATCGGCGGTGCGCTGCTGGTGCTCGTCGGGCTGGCCCTGGTAACTGGCGGTTGGACGGACTTCGTCAACTGGTTGCGGGTCACCGTGGGCGTGGGGGTGGTCGGCCTATGACAGTCTTGCTGCGCAACGCCTGGCGCCAGCTGACCAGCATGCGTACCGCGTTGGTGCTGCTGTTCCTGCTGGCCCTCGCGGCGATCCCGGGCTCGGTGCTGCCGCAGCGCAGCGTCGGGATCGAGAAGGTGAACCAGTACCTCGCCACACACCGCGGGCTCGGGCCGTGGCTGGATCGCGCGGGGGCGTTCGACGTGTTCTCGTCGCCCTGGTTCTCGGCGATCTACCTGCTGCTCTTCACATCCCTTGTCGGGTGCCTGGTGCCCCGGTTGCGCGACCACATCCGCGCGCTGCGCTCCGTACCCCCGGATGGTCCAAAGAGGATGGACCGGCTGCCGCAGCATGCCGACGGCCTGGCCGGCGACGTTGGGTCGATCGCCGCCGGGCTGAAGGCCCGGCGCTGGCGGGTAGCCGTTCGGGGGCAGACCGTCGCCGCGGAGAAGGGTTACCTCAAGGAGACCGGGAACCTGCTGTTCCATTTCGCGCTGATCGGTGTGCTGATCGGCGTCGCGATCGGTTCGTGGTACGGCTGGCACGCGAACCGGCTGATGGTCGCCGGGCGGGATGGCGCCTTCTGCAACACGATCCAGCAGTATGACGACTACGGCCTCGGCGCGCGCGTGTCGCCGGGCGGCGTGGCGCCGTTCTGCTTGGAGCTGACCGATTTCCAAGCGTCCTATTTGGACAGTGGGCAGCCATCGTCGTTCTCGGCCACGGTGTTGGCCAGCGGTGCCGCGGTGGGTACGACGCGGCAGGCGAGGTTCTCGGTGAACGCACCGCTGCGGCTGCGCGGCGCGAACGTCCACCTGCTCGGGCACGGCTATGCACCGGTGCTGCGGTACACCGACCGATATGGACAGTCGCAGACCACGGTGGCGCCGTTCCTGCCCACCGACAACGCGAAGCTGACCAGCGAGGGCGTCGCGCTGTTCCCCGATGTGAACCGGCGCGACCGATCGCTGCAGATTGCCTTCGAGGGCCTGTACCTGCCGACCGCGCCGGCGTCACCGCCGTTCGTCCGGTCGGTATTCCCGGCGGAGAACGCCCCGGGGCTGATTCTCTTTGCGTACCGCGGCGATCTGGGTCTGGAGGCCGGCATCCCGCAGTCGGTCTACCGGTTGAACCAGCGGCAGATCGACGCCGGCCGGCTCAGCCAGGTCGGCACGTCCCAGCTGTTGCGCCCCGGCCAGGAGTGGACGCTGGATGACGGTTCCCGGGTCGAGTTCCTCGGTACCCGGCAGTGGGTCACGCTGTCCATCCGTTCCGATCCCGGCGAACCACTTGTGCTCGGCAGCGTCGGGCTGATGCTGGCCGGCCTGCTGCTGTCGCTGACCGGGAAGCGGCGGCGGGTCTGGTTCCGGGCCGCCGATGGGGCGGTCGAGGCGGGCGGGCTGCCGCGCACCGACTACCCTGGCTTCGCCGACGAGTTCCGCACCTTGGTGCACTCGCTCACGGGTACGCCGGAACGCTTGCCAGATGGTTCGTCAGAACGGGAGGGTGCCGATGTCCACGCTGTCTGACCGGCTTCTGGTCGTCGCGATCCTGGGGTACCTCACGGCGATGCTGTGCGCCGCGGCGGAGTACGCGTTCGGTGCGCGCGGTGTGGTCGGCCGGGCTGCCCGGTCGCCCGCCCGCGCGCTGGTCCCGGCCGGCGCCCCCGCATCTTCCGGCGATCTT
>DASRRF010000603.1:0-1517 GCA_035695905.1 Micromonosporaceae bacterium
TACGTCCACGCTAGGCCGCCGCCGGCCCGCACGTCCAGGCATAGCCCGGCCAGGCCCGGGTGAAGCGGCGGCCGGGCCGCGCGTCCACGCCGGACCGGCCGGTACCCTGGTTCGCCGTGGACACCGGCGAGAAGACCCGCACATTGACCGAGTACCTGTCCTTCAACCCGCTCAAGCCGCAGGACTGGCTGGACTTCTTCGGCTCGTTCGCGCTGTTCGGCGTGTGGGCCATCATGTTCGCCGAGACCGGCCTGCTGCTCGGGTTCTTCCTGCCGGGCGACTCGCTGCTGTTCGTGGCCGGGGTGGCCGCCTCGCCGGTGGCCGAATCGATCCTCGGCGAGGGCATGAAGATCCCCCTCGTGCCGTTGCTGATCGGTGCGCCGATCTGCGCGATCGCCGGCGCGCAGGTCGGGCACTACCTGGGCGCGAAGTACGGCCCGCGGTTGTTCGACCGCCCGGACTCGCGCCTGTTCAGGCGGGAGTACGTCGAGCGGGCCGAGTACTACTTCAACAAGTTCGGCCCGGCGAAGGCCGTGGTGCTGGCGCGCTTCATCCCGATCGTGCGTACGTTCCTCAACCCGGTCGCCGGGGTGCTGGAGATGCCGGCCCGCACGTTCCTCGTGTGGAACATCGTCGGCGGCGTGCTGTGGACCGATGGCGTCCTGCTGGCCGGGTACTTCCTGGCCCAACGGATCACCCGGGTAATGTCACCGGACGCGATCGACAAGTACATCCTGCCGGTGGTCGCGGTGATCGTGCTGATTTCCGTACTCCCGATCGGTCTGGAAATCTGGCGCAACCGCCGCGGTGGCCGGGGAAGCGCGCCGGCCGCGGGTGCGCACCGCCGCGACGGCGACTAACGCCACCCGGCCCAGCCCCGCCAGTGATAGACGTTGGTCTATCCACCCCAATTTCCGGGCCGGATATTCGGGTGGATAGGCCAACGTCTATGTTCGTGGCACGACTTCGTGGCACGACTTGGCTGGCGCGGTCGGGCCTAGTTCAGCAGGGCGGCGAGGAAGACGCTCTGGATCTGCTTGGGATCGAGAATCTGGGCCGGCACGCCACCGGTCATCTGCGCGATCGCCTGCAGTTCCTTCATGTCGACGTCCGGGCCGACGCCGATCAGCGTGACCTCGATCGGCTTCGTGACCACCGCGATCCGCTCGATCGCGCGGTTCAACTGCTCCAGGTTCTTGATGGTCCCCGTGCTGGTGTTCCGGCCGTCGGTGAACACGATGATCCGGTTCGCCACCGCCGGGTCATAACCATCAATCATTGTCTGGTACGCGTCGCGCAGCGTCTCGTAGAGCGCACACGTATCGTTGATGTTCAACCGGATCGACGCGATCCGCTGGTCCAGAGTGGACCGGTAGTCCTTGGTGAGCTGGCCGATCGGGGAAAGCTCGCTGTGGCCGGCCCCGTACGTCCACTGGCCGAGCGAGCTGGTGTCGGTGAACAACGCCAGGCCGGCGGTCGCCGCCTGCTGGAGCACCTGCAGCCGGGTCACCGGCGCG
>DASRRF010000604.1:0-2220 GCA_035695905.1 Micromonosporaceae bacterium
GAGCTGGCCTCCCCGGGTTCGAAGATCGTCAGACCGGAGGTCAGGAACTCGCTGCCGACGACCTCTTCGTCGACAATCTTGAATACCTTGCGCCGGAAGCCGGGCGCGTCCAGCCCCAGCCAGAACGGACTGGCGTCAGCGAACGGATCGATCACGTGCACCATGGCGACTCGCCTCCCGATCGAAGACACCGCGGTAGATGTCCTTGATGTCCCAGTGCCCGGGTGCGGGCACCGGTTCGTTGACCATGGGCACGTCCAGCACCGCCGGTCGGCGGCGCTGGACGGCGGTACGCAGGGCGGTGGCGAGGTCGGCGGGTTGCTGGATGGCGTACCCGTCGGCGCCGCAGGCCCGCCCGTACGCGGCGAAGTCTGGGCTGTACGGTTCGCCGCCGGGGTCGCGGAACGCACAGCCGTACTCCCGGCCGAAGAACGCCGCCTGCAGGTCGGCGATCGTGCCGTGCGCGCGGTTGTTCATGACCACGAAGACCACCGGCAGACCGCGCTCCACGGCCAGCGGTACCGCGGGCAGTTGGGCGCTCATCCCGCCGTCCCCGACCAGCGCGACGACGACCCGGTCCGGCTGGGCGACCTGCACGCCGAGCGCGGCGGCCGGGCCGAAGCCCATGGTGGACAGTCCGCCGGGGGTGATGAACCGGCCCTGCGCGGGCAGCGGGTAGCACTGGGCCACCCCGTTCTTGTTCCACCCGACATCGGTGACGAGAACTGTGTCGGGTGGCAGGACGTCATGCAGGTCGGCGAGGATCCGCTCGGGTCGCAGCGGGAACCGATCGCTGCGGCCGCGTTCCGCACTCCGGGTGAACAGGGCCGACCGGGCGGCGCGGATCTGGTCGCGCAGCGCCCCGCGGGTCACCGGCCGCGGTTGCCGTTGCCGCACCGCGTCGCGGATGGCGCGCAGCGCCAGGCTCGCGTCGGCCACCGCGCCGATCTCGACCGGGTAGTTGCGCCCGATCTCCGCCGGGTCGATGTCGATCTGGATGAGCCGGGACGGCGGGAAACGCCAGGTGTACGCCGGGTCCCAGGAGCTCGCGTCGGTCTCCGCGAAGCGGGTGGCCACGGCCAGCACGACGTCCGCCTCCAGGGCGTACGAGTTGGTGATTTCCAGGCCCCAGAACCCGGTCATGCCCAGGACCAGCGGGTGGTCGTCGGGCATGGTGCCCTTGGCCATCAAGGAATGGGCGATCGGCAGGTCCAGGTGCTCAGCCAGCTCGACGAGGGCCTGCCTGCCCGGCCCCGGCGGCAGCCCGCCACCGACGTAGATCAGTGGCCGCTCGGCCGCCACCAGCACGTCGGCGATCCGGGCAGCGATCTCCGCCGGCAGGTCGGGCGCCGCAGGCTGAGCGACGAGCGGGTGGGTCACGGCAGACGGCTGTGGCCGGGAAAAGATGTCCATCGGCACGTTCAGCAGGACCGCGCCGGGCCGCCCGGAGGTGGCTGTCCAGAACGCGCGCTCGGTGAACCGCGGCAGGTCCTCAACCCGGTGCACGTGCCAGGCGCGTTTCACGAACGGCCGGAAGATGGCCGTCTGGTCCGCGTCGGCGTGGAGGTTGACCTCCTGGTGCGGGTGCCGACCGTACAGGTAGGACGGTACGTCGCCGGAGATGGTCACCAGCGGTACCGAGTCGAGCGCCGCGGTGGCCACCCCGGTGACCGCATTCATCAGCCCGGGGCCGACGTGGGTCAGCAGCACCCCGGGCTTGCCGCTGGCCCGGGCGTACCCGTCGGCCGCGTGTGCGGCGGTCTGCTCGTGCCGGGCGATGACGAACTCGATCGGGCTGGGGCCCAACGCGTCCAGCAGGGCGATGTTGGTATGGCCACAGGTACCGAAGACGTACTCGACCCCGTATGCCTCCAGTTGCCGTACCAGCGCCTCGGCGGCCGATTTCGCCGTACTCATGCCTGCTCTCCCCAGATTGACATCCCGCGCAGCAGCAGGGTCTTCACCACCGTGAAGTCCTCGATCATGCAGCGGGGCGACTCGCGGCCGAAGCCGGAGTCCTTGACGCCGCCGAAGGGCACGTGGTCGAGCCGGAAGTTGGAGGAGCCGTTGACGACGAGCCCGCCGACCTCCAGCCGCCGCCAGGCGGTGAGGACCCGCTCGATGTCCCGGGTGAACAGGCCGGCCTGCAGCCCGTACCGGCTGGCGTTGCAGGCGTCGATGACCGCGTCGAACTCGTCGTACGGCAGGACCGCCACCAGC
>DASRRF010000605.1:0-3420 GCA_035695905.1 Micromonosporaceae bacterium
CCTGGCCCTGCTTGCCGACGCGCTGACCGGCTGAGATCAGGCTGTCGCCGTCACGCCGCCTCGGCGGCCTTCGCGTACATGGCGAGCACGCCGTTCCAGCCGTCCGCGCCGTCGAGCTGCTCGCGCAGGCCCTCGCCACCGGCGAGCCGCTCGATCAGCCGGTGCTCCAGCTCGACCCGGGTCTGCCCGTCGCCGTCCGGGGTGAAGGTGAGCTCGATCTCGCTGGCGTGCGCCGGGTCCGGGTCGTACTGCCACTGGCCGTTGATCTGCCAGGTCAACACGAGCCGGTGCGGCGGTTCCCAGACCAGCACCCGGCCCCAGTCGCACTCGCTGCCGTCAACGCCTTTCTCGTACCACCGGCCGGCGGCGCGCTGTTCGAGTACGGCCTCGGCCATCTCCGCCGCGCCGATGTGGTACTCGGCCGGCCACCAGGTGTGGAAGGACTCGGTGAACACCCGGAATGCCCGATCCGCGGGTGCCGCCACGGTTACCGTACGGCGTACCGCCGGAAGTGTTGCTGAGGTCATGACTGCTCCTCGTCGTCGAAGGGTGCCGCCTCGGCGGCTTTCTGAAAAGCGGTTAGGGCGTCGTCCCAGATCCGGTCGAGGTACGCGCGCAGCCCGGCCACGCCGGCCGGGTTGAGCCGGTAGACCCGGCGCGTGCCCACCGCGTGATCGACGACGAGCCCGCCGTCCTTGAGCACGCGGAGATGCTGGGACACCGCCGGGCGGCTGACCGGCAGCAGGCCGGCGAGCTCCCCGACGGAACGCGGCCGCCGAGCCAGTAGCTCGAAGATGGCGCGGCGCGTGGGATCTCCGAGGAGTCCGAGGCCCGCGTCTTCGTAAGCGTCCACGAACGGTAAGACTAGACTTACCGATGGCGGTTGGCAAGACCCGGGGCGGCGGCGGGGCGGGATGTCGTTGTCGCCGGTAGCAGGTACCGTGGCGGGAAAGCCGCCGGCGCACTGCCGCCGCTGACGGGCAGGGGAGGTGCCATGGTTCTGCTCCGCCGGGTGATCGGCGACGCGCTCCGCGCGCGCCGGCAGGCTCAACACCGTACGCTGCGCGAGGTCTCCACGGCCGCGAACGTCAGCCTCGGCTACCTGTCCGAGATCGAGCGCGGGCAGAAGGAGGCCTCCAGCGAGCTGCTCGGCTCGATCTGTGACGCGCTGGGCGCCGCGCTGTCCGAGGTGCTCCGCGAGGCCAGCCGTACGGTGGCGATCGCCGAGCGGGCCGACGGCGTACTGGTGCCGGCACAGGAGCGCCCAGACGCCCTGCTGGCGCCGGTACACGAGATGCGTCCGGCCGCCGACAGTGAGGTGAAAGACGGTGAGGTCTCGGTCACCGTGCGCCGCGAGTCGCCGCTGAAGACCACCCTGCACGCCAAGCGGACGCTGCGCCGGCCGGCCGAACGCGACCGCGAGGTCGTCTACGCGGCCTGACCGGACGGTCCTCGGGCCATCCCCGGGGGAGCGGGTGTGACGTGCTCGCCCCGGCCTGCGACGATGGAGGGCGAGCAAGCTCAGCCGTAGAGAGGACACCGCAGACATGGCGAATCCGTTCGTCAAGGGCTGGCGATACCTGATGGCGCTGTTCGGCGCCAAGATCGACGAGTACGCCGATCCGAAGGTCCAGATCCAGCAGGCGATCGAGGACGCGCAACGCCAGCACCAGGGGCTCGTCCAGCAGGCGGCGGCCGTCATCGGCAACCAACGCCAGCTGGAGATGAAACTCTCCCGCCAGATGACCGAGGTGGAGAAGCTGCAGGCGATGGCCCGGCAGGCGCTCGTCCTGTCGGACAAGGCGCACTCCGACGCCGACGAGGCCAAGGCCGGGGACTACGAGAACACCGCGCAGACGATCGCTACCCAGCTGGTCTCCGCCGAGCAGTCGATGGAGGACCTGAAATCGCTGCACGACCAGGCGCTCGGGGCGGCCGGGCAGGCGCGCAAGGCGGTGGAGAACAACCGCATGATCCTGGAGCAGCGCCTGGCCGAGCGGACCAAGCTGCTCAGCCAGCTGGAACAGGCGAAGATGCAGGAGACCATCGCCCACTCACTGGAGTCGATGTCGTCACTCGCCGCGCCCGGCAATACCCCATCCCTCGAAGAGGTACGGGAGAAGATCGAGCGCCGGTACGCCAACGCGATGGGCCGCGCCGAGCTCGCCTCGACCTCGATCGAGGGCCGGATGCTGGAGGTGCAGAAGTCCACATTGGACTTGGCCGGCGCGTCCCGGTTGGAGCAGATCCGGGCCAGCATGGCCGGCGAGCAGCTGGCCGCCAAGCCGGCCGACGAAGCCATCGAGGCTGGCCAAGCCGGCTCCGGCGCTGGCCAGCAGGACGCCAGCATCTCCCGGCTCGACGAGATCCGGGCCAGTATGGCCAAGGCCGACAAGAGCAAGGAATCGGCAGCGGGGGACGCGGCGGGCTGAGACGTGGCCGACCAGCAGGCGCGTCACCTACGGAGGATCCGCCGGCTGCGGCGCTCCGCCCGGCGGTGGAGCGTGCTGGCCGGCACGCTCGGCGGTGCGGCGGTTGTGCTTGCTCCGTACCACGGATTGGGTTTGATCGACGCCGTGTGGATGGCCGCCGCTGGGGGTTCGGTGGCCCTGGCGGCCTGGCGCTGGCTCGACCTGCAGGCGATGCTGGCCCAGCCGGTGCCGCCCGCGCCGGACCCGGCGATCGCCGCGCAGCGGACCCGGCTGCGGGTCGAGTCGCTCGTCAACGCGCTGCCCGGCGGCCGGGAGACCCTGCGGGAGCTGCGCCGGCAACGGCAGCGCGTGCTGCTGCGCGACTCCGCCGTTTCGCCCGGCTGGCGCCGGCTGGACAAGGCGGCCACCGCGCTGGACGGACTCGCGCCGCGATTGGCGGGACCCGCCGAGCCGGCCGTACTCGAAGCCGTGGCGGCCGAGAAGGCGCTGCGCCAAACCGCCGAGCGGGTGGCCAGCGTGGAGAGGGGGATGGGCTTTGCCACCGGCGAGGCGGCAACCGCGCTGTCGCAGGCACACGCGGCGCTCGTGGCGCAGTTCGAACACGGCGTGACCGCGTACGAGGGGCTCGTCGGAGCGGCCGCCGCCTACCTGGCCGAGGACGGGCAGACCATCTCGGACCCGTCGGTCGGGCGGCTCACCGAAGCCGCCGACCTGCTCCGCGGTGTGGCGGCCGGCCTCGCGGAGCTGCGCTCCACCGGGCAACCACCGCCGGCCCCGGCCGGTCCCTGAGCGCCGCGCTCGACCTAGCCCGCCGCCGCCGCGACGATCCGGTCCCACCATTGCGGCAACAGGGCTGCCAGTCCGGCGTCGGGCAGCGGATGGGATACCAGCTCGACGGCCAACGCGGCGATAGCCGGCTCCAGTTCGGCGTTGCGTACCACGGTCGGGTGGTCCGGCCCGGCCCGGCGCACGATGCTACCGAGGAACA
>DASRRF010000606.1:0-3372 GCA_035695905.1 Micromonosporaceae bacterium
GACCGAGTTCGATCTCCTGGTACACCTGGCCCGCCGGCCGCGTGCGGTGTTGCCCCGCGAGCGGCTGCTCGCCGACGTGTGGGGGTGGGCGGACGCGTCGGCCACCCGTACCGTGGACAGTCACGTCAAGGCGCTGCGCCGCAAGCTCGGCGCGGACCTGATCCGTACGGTGCACGGGGTCGGCTATGCCCTGGAGGTGCCGCCGCGATGATGGAGCTGCCCCGGCCGCTGGATCCGGTCCGATCGATCAAGGTGAAGCTGGGCATCGTCGTGGTGCTCGCCGGTGCCGTCGGACTGTCGTACTTCTGGTACCAGATCGGCTGGATCCCGTACACCACCTCGACCATCGCGATCGGGCTGGCGCTGCTCACCTCGCAGTTGCTGGCACACGGCATGACCTCCCCGCTGCGCGAGATGACCGCGGCCGCCCAGGCGATGGCCCGCGGCGACTACACCCGGCGGGTCCGGTCCACCTCCCGTGACGAGGTGGGTGAGCTGGCCACCGCGTTCAACCTGATGGCGGCGGATCTCGCCGCGGCGGACCGGCAGCGGCGCGAGCTGATCGCGAACGTGTCACACGAGCTGCGTACCCCGATATCCGCCCTACAGGCCGTACTGGAGAACCTGGTCGACGGGGTGTCCGCGGCCGAACCCAACACGCTGCGGGCCGCGCTCGCGCAGACCGAGCGGCTCGGCCGCCTGGTCACCGAGCTGCTCGACCTGTCCCGGATCGACGCCGGGGTGGTACCGCTCGACCGGGCCGAGTTCGCCGTCGGCCCATTCCTCGACGAGGCCGCCGAGGAGGCGGCGATGACCGCCGCCGGGGCCGGGCGTGACGTCACGTTCCAGGCCGCGGTCAGGCCGGCGGAGCTGAGGGGGTACGGGGACCGCGAGCGCCTGCACCAGGTACTCGCGAACCTCCTCGACAACGCGGCGCGGCACAGCCCGCCGGGTGGCGCGATCACCGTCACCGCGGCCGGGGTGGTTGACGGTGTCGTGGTGGAGGTCACCGACCACGGTCCAGGCATCCCGGACGCCGAACGCGGGCGGATCTTCGATCGGTTCACCCGGGGTGAACGCAGTGGTACCGACGGTGGGACCGGACTTGGCCTGGCGATCGCACACTGGGTGGTGGAGCTGCACGGCGGTTCGATCGGAATCGTCGACGCGCCGCAGTCGCCGCCCGCCGCCGGCTGCCGGATCCGGCTGACCCTGCCGCCACCCCCTTGACCCCCACCCCTCGCCCCCTTGATCCACACGACTTCCTGAATCTCGCGGCTTCCGCGGCCCGACGTAGGCCCAACCTTCTGCAAGTTGAGTCGATCTTGCCTAGCTGGAGGGTGAAATGTCCGAGATACCCGCCGCGCCGGTCGGTCCTCCGGGCTCCGCCGCGCCGGTTGTGCCGCCCGCGCCCGCGCCGCCGGGCGGTGGGGCACCGGCCCAGCAGGCCCCGCCGCCTGCGCCCGCTTCGCCGGGGGTGCCGGAGCAGCAACCCGCGGCGCGGGCGCCGTACGGGTTGTCACCACTGCCACCGCGGCCGTCCGGGTTCCTGCAGCGGGCCTGGCCGGCGCCGGGACAGGCGGCGGACCAGGCGGTGCTGGCCGGGATCATCGCCGCCGGTGTGATTGCGGCCGCGAGCCTACCGCTGGACCGGCCGGGTATCGGTTGGCTGATCACCGGGGTCAGTGCGGCGGCGGCCACCGCGATCGCGTCCCGGCGGGCCACCGCGCCGGCCGGCCGGGTGGCCAGGGCGGAGCGGATCGGCTGGGGCACCGGCGCGCTGGCCCTGCTCGGCGTCGGTACGGTACGCGCCGCCGGGTGGCTGTTCGTGCTCTGCGTACTCACCGCGTGCGTGGCCGCGTCGCTCGCGGTTACCCGCGGCCGGACCGTACGGGGGCTGGCGCTCGGCCCGCTGATGGTGCCGCTGGCCGCCGGTCGCGCGGTGCCGTGGGCGGTACGGGGTCTGGTGGACCGGCGGCAGGCGAAGCCGACTCCAGGAGGAGGGGGCGAACAGTCGGCCAACGCGGCCCGGCTGGTCGCCACGATCGCGGTCAGCGTGGTGCTGCTCGTCATGTTCGGGTCGCTGTTCGTCACGGCGGATCCGGCGTTCGCGAGGGTACTCAACAACGTGCTGCCGGATATCTCGGCCGGCACGGTGGCCCGGTGGTTCTTCGTGTTCCTGGTCGTCGGGTTCGGCACGCTCGGCGCGGCGTACCTGGTCAGCGCCCCACCCACGCTCGACGGCGGCACTTCGGGGGCCGGCCGGGTACGGCGGCTGGAGTGGGTACTGCCGCTGGCGTTGCTCGACTCGCTGTTCGTGGCATTCGTACTGGTACAGCTCGCGGTGTTGTTCGGCGGCGCCCGGCACGTGTTGCGGACGGCCGAGCTGACCTATGCGGAGTACGCCCGTGGCGGGTTCTGGCAGCTGCTCGTGGTCACCGCGCTCACTCTCGTGGTGATCATGTCGGCGGCCCGCTGGGCACCGCGGGACACCGGAACCGATCGGCTGCTGATCCGCGCCCTGCTCGGCGGGTTGGCCGTACTGACCCTGGTGATCGTGGCATCCGCGCTCTACCGGATGCGGGTGTACGAGGAGGCGTACGGCTTCACCCGGCTGCGGGTCTTCGTCAGCACGGTGGAGCTGTGGCTGGGCGCGGTGTTCATCATGGTGCTGGTGGCCGGGGTAAGGCTCGCCGCCGGGTGGCTGCCCCGGGCGATCTCGGCCAGCTCGATGGTCGCGCTGTTCGGCCTCGCCGTACTCAATCCGGATCGGTTCATTGCCGACCGCAACATTGACCGGTACACCGAGATCGGCCGGCTCGACACCTATTACCTGCGCACCCTGTCCGCGGATGCGGTACCGGCGCTGGACCGGCTGCCCGCCGGCGCGCGCGAGTGCGCCCTGGTCGACCTCGCCGACGAGCTGTCGGCACCGGACGGCTGGCAGGACTACAACCTTGCCCGGACCCAAGCACGGCACCTGCTCGCGGATCGGCCGGTCATGGTAGCCGGGAGCTGCCGCGACTACCAGGGTTGACAAACCGGCCAGCGGCGCCAGACTCCCGGTCATGGTCCGGCCGGTGGAACGCGTACGGGTGGTGCTCGCCGACGTCGCGCGCGACGCGGACGGGCCGGACCGCACCCGGGTCGAGCTGGCCGAGCAGACCCGGGTCGGTGACGCGCTGGTCCGCGGGCTGGTCCGGGCGCAGCTCGCGCTCGCCATCCGGCTCGCCCTGGTGGTCGCGATCGGGCTGGGCGGGCTGCCGCTGCTGTTCGCGGTGGCGCCGTCGGTGGCCCGGGCACAGCTCTTCGGCGTCAAGCTGCCGTGGCTGCTGCTGGGCGTTGCCGCGTACCCGTTCCTGCTCGTGGTCG
>DASRRF010000607.1:0-3607 GCA_035695905.1 Micromonosporaceae bacterium
CAGATCCCGCTCCTGTTTCAGGTACTCCATCGTGTTGGCGGCAAACGCTTCGAGCTGGACGGAGAGTCCCTCGCGGGCGTCGGCCATCGCCTTGGCCACCGACTCGGGGTCCTGCCGCTCGCCCATCGCGACCGGTTCGCCGCCGCGAAAGACGGTGTTGCCCTCGACCCGGACCGTGTCGCCCTCGCGCAGCTGCTGGAACAGCGCCTCACCCAGGTCGTCCAGGAGCGGGATGCCGGCCTGGATCAGCACCTCGGGACCGAGGTTCGGGTACCGCCCGGAGATCGACGGCTTGGCGTTGAGTACCGCGGCCACGCCGACCGCGACCAGTGAGTCCGCGGCGACCCGGTCCAGATCAACGTGATCGATGACGGCGATGTCGCCCGGGCGCAACCGGCCGACCAGACGCTTGGTCCGGCGATCGAGCCGCGCGGTGCCGGTGATCATGCCCGGTTCGGCGCTCCGGGTCCGGCGCAACGTGGGTAGACGCATCGTGGCCCATCCTGGCACGTGGGGGCACGCTTGTCCGTGCGACATGCGTGTGTTGGTGCCGACCATCCGTAGTTACATACGCTCTGACGTGCCGCAACTCACCCCAGCGGGGTGTTGGTCTTCTCCCGTTCGGCGACCGCGAGGAGCTCCTCGGCGTGTGCGATACCGAGGTCGGAATCGGGCAGCCCGGCGAGCATCCGGGCCAGCTCGCGAGCCCGGTCGGTGTCCTCGACCACCCGTACGTCACTGGTGGTGACCGAGCCATCGGTGCCCTTCGCCACCACCAGGTGCCGGTCGGCGAACGCCGCGACCTGCGGCAGGTGGGTGACGACCAGCACCTGGTGCCGCCGGGCCAGCCGGGCCAGCCGGCGGCCGATTTCCACCGCGGCCCGGCCGCCCACGCCGGCGTCAACCTCGTCGAACACCAGGGTCGGCGGGCCGCCGGCGCCGGCGAAGACCACCTCGATCGCCAGCATCACCCGGGACAGCTCGCCCCCGGACGCGCCCTTCTGCAGCGGCAGCGCCGGAGCGCCCGGATGGGCCAGCAGGCGCAGCTCGACCTCGTCGGCGCCGTCCGGCCCGACCCCGGTTTCCGCTCCGGCCACGGTCAGCACCGGCTCGCCCTTGTTGGCCGGCCGGGGCAACACCGCGACGTCGATCCGGGCGTGCGGCATGGCCAAGCCGGACAGCTCGGTGGTGACCTGGCCGGCGAAGCGCTCCGCGGCCTCCCGGCGCGACGCGGACAGCCGGCCGGCCAGGTCCGCGGTCTCGCCGGCGAGCCGCTGCCGTTCGCGATCGAGCTCCTCCAGCGCCTCGTCGGACACGTCCAGGTCGGCCAGCCGGGAACGGGCCCGGTCCGCCCAGGCGATCACGCCATCGATGTCGTCGGCGTACTTGCGGGTCAGCATGCGCAGCTCGGCCCGGCGTTCGTAGATCGACTGCAACCGGGCCGGATCGGCGTCCAGCGCATCCAGGTACGACCCAAGCTCCGCGGCCACGTCGCCGACCAGGGCCGCCGCCTCGGCCAGCCGGCCGGCCAGCTCGGCCAGCTGGCGGTCCACAGTGGACTGGCTCTCCAGGGTACGGCGCGCCGTACCGAGCAGGCCGGTGACGTCCGGCGTGTCGTCGCCGGCCTCGGTACCCCCGGCCACCGACTGGTACGCCAGCTGGGCCGCGGCACGCAGGCCCTCGGCGTGCTCCAGCCGCTGTGCCTCCTCGCGCAGCGCCTCGTCCTCGCCGGGCTGCGGGTCCACCCGGGTGATCTCGTCCAGCCCCAGCCGCAGCAGGTCGGCCTCCTGGCTACGCTCCCGCGCGTTGCGCCGCCGATCGGCCAGGTCGTCCTCGGCGCGCCGCCATTGCGCGTACGTCTCGCGGAACGTGGCCAGTAGCTTCTCGTGCTCCGGCCCGGCGAACCGGTCCAGCGCGCCGCGCTGCTCGGCCGGGCGCAACAGGCGCAGCTGATCCGACTGCCCGTGCACGGCGACCACCTGCTCGCCGACCTCGCTGAGTACGGAGACCGGCACGCTACGCCCGCCGACGTGAGCGCGCGAGCGACCCTCGACGGTGACCGTACGGCTGAGCAGCAGCGTGCCGTCCTGGTCCGGCTCCGCGCCCGCATCGACCATCCGCGCATGCACCACCGCGGCCGCGTCGCCGGTGAGCCGCAGCCGCCCGTCGACCACGGCCCGGCCGGGCTCGCTGCGCACCCGGGCCGCGTCGGCCCGGCCGCCGAAGAGCAGCCCGAGCCCGGTCACCACCATGGTCTTGCCGGCGCCCGTCTCGCCGGTGATCACATTCATCCCGCGGGTCAGCGGGAGCGTGGTGTCCTCAATGACCCCGAGTCCGGTGATGCGTAGCTCCTCCAGCACAGCACCTGACACTAGCCGGGCCGTGTGACAACCGGCTATCGGGAGTTGCCCCGCCAGCCGTCCACCGGCAGCTCGAACTTCGCGACCAACCGGTCGGTGAACGGTCGCGGTCGCAGGCGGACCACGCGTACCGGCAGCTCACCGCGGCGCACCGTGACGCGCGACCCGGGCGCCACGTCGAAGACCCGGCGCCCGTCGCAGCAGAGCACCGCGACCGAGGCGTACGGGTCGACGGTGACCACGATCGTCGAGGTCGGCGCGGTCACCAGCGGGCGGCTGAACAGCGCGTGCGCGCAGATCGGCACGACCAGCAACGCCTCCACCTCCGGCCACACCACCGGCCCGCCGGCCGAGAACGCGTACGCGGTGGACCCGGTCGGCGTGGCGCACACGATGCCGTCACAGCCGTACCGGCTCAGCGGGCGCCCGTCCACGTCGACGAGGACCTCAAGCATCTTCTCCCGGGCGCCTTTCTCCACGCTGACCTCGTTGAGCGCCCAGGATCGCGCGGTCAGCTCACCGGCCAGCTCGACGGTGACGTCCACGGTCAACCGTTCGTCCACTGTGTACGCCCGGGCCACCACATCGCGTACCGCCCGGTCCACGTCACCGATCTCGGCCTCGGCGAGAAAGCCGACCTTGCCGAGGTTGATCCCGAGCAGCGGGGCCATCGCCGGGCGGGCCAGTTCGGCGGCGCGCAGCAGCGTACCGTCCCCGCCGAGGGCGAAGACGATCTCCGCATCATCCGCCGCGGCCGGCCCGGAGACCGGGGTGACGCCCGGCAGGTCCAGATCGGCCACCTCCTCGGCGACCACCCGTACCTCGAAGCCCGCCTCGATCAGGTCGGCGGCGACGGTACGGGCGTGCCCGGTGCTCACCTTGCGCCCGGTGTGGGTAACCAGCAGAGCCGACCTCACGAGCCCACCACCGCCCGCACGTGCGCCGGGTCCACGGGTGCGGCGCCGCACCGCAGCCACAGGAAGAACTCCACGTTCCCGGCCGGTCCCGGCAGCGGGCTTTGAGCCAGCCCCGCCACGCCCAGCCCGAGCGCCGCCGCGGCCGCGGCCACCGCGAGCACCGCGTCGGCGCGCAGCGCCGGATCGCGCACCACTCCACCCGGCCCGACGTTGTCCCGGCCCACCTCGAACTGCGGCTTCACCATCGGGACCAGGTCCCCCTCGGGCCCGGTACAGGCGGCCAGGGCCGGGAGCACCAGGCGCAGCGAGATGAAGGACAGGTCGGCCACG
>DASRRF010000608.1:0-5685 GCA_035695905.1 Micromonosporaceae bacterium
CCGAGCGGATGATCGAGGTGAATGCGATCCCGCACAGCGTGCACGCGGTGATGCCGAGTACGGACACCCAGCCGAACGTCAGCCACTTCGCCGCGGTACTGGGCAGGTTCAGGTGGTAGAAGAGGTACGCGATGGCCAGCAGCACCGCGGTCTCGACCACGCCGGTGGCCAGCACCATGACGATCTTGCCGAGGAAGTACACCGACTTCGGCATCGGCGTACCGCGCAACCGCTTGAGTACGCCGCGGTCCCGCTCGATCGGGATCTGGATCGCCAGGCTCTGGAAGCCCACCGAAAGCAGCCCAGCCGCGATCATGCCGGAGATGAAGTACTGGCTGAACTTGATGCCGGGCGCGATGGTGAACGTGAAGATCGCCCCGAAGAGCACCAGCAGCATCACCGGGAACAGCAGCGTGAACACCACGGACTCGCGGGTCCGCAGGAACTGCTTGATTTCCAGGAACCCCTGGCGCAGACCCAGTTCGAGCACGCCGCTGCGGCGTACCCCCGAGGTTTGTGGGGTTTCCACGGCGGCGGTGGACGCGGTCACTTCTCGACCTCCCCGTTGTTGGAGCCGATCATCTGCAGGTAGATGTCTTCGAGCGTGGGCCGGGTGACGCTCAGCCCGGGGATCTCCCCGTTCTCGAAGCGCTGGGCGAGCGCGAGGACGGTCGCGGTCGGCGTGCTGGTCTGCTCGGAGCCCGGACCGTCCGGCCCATGCCAGCGCACCGTCGCCGGCGCGGTCTCCCGGTTGCCGAGCTGGGCCGGCGGCGCGACCTCGACCAGCCGCCCGGCGGCGATCACGCCGACCCGGTTGGCCAGCGCCTCCGCCTCGTACAGGTAGTGCGTGGTGAGCAGGATCGTGGTACCGGCCGTGGCGAGGTCGCGGATCAGCTCCCAGAAGTCCTGCCGCGCCTGCGGGTCGAAGCCGGTCGTCGGCTCATCGAGGAAGAGCAGGTCCGGCCGGCCGACGATGCCCAGCGCCACGTCCAGCCGCCGCTTCTGGCCACCGGACAATGACTGGGTACGGGCCCGCCGCTTCGCGGTCAGCCCGACCCGCTCGATCACGTCGACCGGGTCCTCGGAGTTCGGGTAGAACCGCGCGAACTGCGCGACCACCTCGCCGACCGTCAGCTCGTCGAACTCCCCGGTGCCCTGCAGGACTATGCCCACCCGGGCGCGCCACGCGGGGTCCGCATGGGCCGGGTCGACGCCCAGCACCCGCACCTCGCCATCGTCCCGCCGGCGGTAGCCCTCCAGGATCTCCACGGTCGTCGTCTTGCCGGCCCCGTTGGGTCCCAGCAACGCGAAAACCTCGCCCTGGCGCACGTCGAGATCGACCCCGTCCACCGCGGTCGTGCCGCCGTACGACTTGCGCAGGCCACGCACGGCGATCGCCAAATCCTCCGTCACGGTGTGGAGCTTCTCACGAAATCAGAAACTCGTCGGTAACTTAGACTGAGGCATGGACTTTCGGCTGGTAGAGCGCGATCCGCCGTGGGTAATGCGGACGTACGCCGGGCACTCCTCGCCGGCCGCCACGAACGCGCTCTTCCGCCGCAACCTCGCCAAGGGCCAGACCGGCCTGTCGGTCGCGTTCGACCTTCCCACCCAGACCGGATACGACCCGGACAACCCGCTCGCCACCGGCGAGGTCGGCCGGGTCGGCGCGCCGATCGCGCACCTCGGCGACGCCCGGGCGCTCTTCGAGGGCCTCGACCTGGCGGTCGCGAACACGTCCATGACCATCAACGCCACGGCGATGTGGTTGCTGGCGCTGTACCTGGTCGTGGCGGAGGAGCGGGGGGTGCCGTTCGCGCAGCTCGCCGGCACCACGCAGAACGACATCGTCAAGGAGTACCTGTCCCGGGGCACGTACATCTTCCCGCCCGGCCCGTCGCTGCGGCTCACCACCGACACGGTGGCCTGGACGGTCACCAACGCTGCACAGTGGAACCCGGTGAACGTCTGCTCTTACCACCTGCAGGAGGCCGGCGCGACGCCGGTACAGGAGGTCGGCTTCGCGCTGGCCACCGCGGTCGCCGTACTGGACGCGGTACGCGACTCGGGCCAGGTACCGGCGCACCGGTTGGCCGACGTGGTCGCACGGATCTCGTTCTTCGTCAACGCCGGCGTGCGCTTCGTCGAGGAGATGGCGAAGATGCGCGCGTTCACCCGGCTGTGGGACGAGCTGACCCTCGACCGGTACGGCGTGACGGACGAGCGGGCGCGCCGGTTCCGGTACGGCGTACAGGTGAACTCGCTGGGGCTCACCGAGGCACAGCCGGAGAACAACGTGCAGCGGATCGTACTGGAGATGCTCGGTGTGACGCTGTCCCGGGACGCCCGCGCGCGGGCCATCCAGCTGCCAGCCTGGAACGAGGCGCTCGGCCTGCCGCGCCCGTGGGACCAGCAGTGGTCGCTGCGCATGCAGCAGGTCCTCGCCTACGAGTCTGATCTGCTGGAGTACCCGGACCTCTTCGATGGGTCCACAGTGGTCAACACGCTGACCGAGTCCATCATGGACGGAGCGCGTACCGAGCTGGCTCGGATCCTGGACCTCGGCGGGATCGTGGCCGCGGTCGAGTCGGGGTACCTGAAGAGCGCGCTCGTCGCGTCGCTTGCCGAGCGGCGCCGGCGGATCGAGTCCGGGGCGGACGTGGTGGTCGGGGTCAACGAGTTCCTGGAGACCGAGCCGTCGAAGCTGGTGGGCCGTAACGGCGACGCCGTCGAACGGGTCGATCCGGTGGTCGAGCTGGCCGCCGTCGAGTCGCTACGCCGGTGGCGCACGAACCGGAACGCCGGTGCGGTCGCGGCCGCACTGGACCGGCTGCGGGCCGATGCGCTGGACGGGTCGGTGAACCTGATGCCGGCCACGCTGTCCTGCGTACGGGCCGGGGTGACCACCGGCGAGTGGGCCGGCGTACTGCGCGATGTGTTCGGGGAGTACCGTGCGCCGACCGGCCTCGGTCCGCTCGGCGCCTCCACTGTGGACAGCGCGCTCGCCGGGGTACGGGAGCGGGTCCGGCAGACCGCCGCCGCGCTGGGCAGCCACGCCCTGCGGATGCTGGTCGGCAAGCCCGGGCTGGACGGGCACTCCAACGGCGCCGAGCAGATCGCCGTACGCGCCCGGGACGCCGGGTTCGAGGTGGTGTACCAGGGCATCCGGCTCACCCCGGCGGAAATCGTTGCGGCGGCGGTCGAGGAGGACGTGGACCTGGTCGGGCTCTCGGTACTCTCCGGTTCGCACCTGGACGCCGTACCCGCTGTCCTGAATGGACTGCGCGCCGCCGGCTCCGACGCGCCGGTGGTGGTCGGCGGCATCATCCCGGAGGCGGACGCGGCCGCGCTGCGGGCCGCCGGTGTCGCTCGCGTGTTCACGCCGAAGGACTTCGCCGTCACGTCCATTGTGGACGAGCTGGTGACGGTGATACGCGAGGCGAACGCTCTGCCCTGAGCGAGCCGTCCGGGGGTCGCGGCCTGCCGGCACACGCTCACGGAAGCAGGATGACGAACGCGCAGGCGACCATCCCGCCGAGTACGGTCAGCCCGACCCCGCCGGCATCCAGGCCCGCGCTGTGCCGGCGGCGCGCCCAGGCGACCGCTACCGGCAGCCCGCTGAACGACGCGACCAGGAAGCCCAACTGACCCAGTACGGTGGCGGCGGAGACACCCAGGCTGGCCAGTCCGCTGGAGACCAGCGCGACCAATGCCGCCGTCACCGCACCGATCACCGGCAACAGCACAAGCGACCCGCGGGACAGCGGTACGGCCGGACCGGTGCGCCGGCCGCGGGCGATCCGGTCCGCGGCGGCAACCAGGGGGGCTGCCGATCCGGAATGATCCACAGTGGACGGATCCGGTACCTCGCCCAGCCGCCGGCCGCGCCAGCCGAGCTGGCCACGCAGCTCCGTCCAGAGCAGGGTCGCCTCGCTGTCGGTCTCGGCCACCGTCGCCTGCGCGGCAGCGAGCCGCTGCTGCGCACGCTCGACCGCCACCGCGGCCTCGCTCGCCGACGCGCTCAGCGCGGACATCCCGTCCACATAGGACGTGTCGGCGTCGATCAGGTCCGCGTTGCGCAGCCGCGCGGCCGCCGCCAGCTCGCCGACCAGGCGGCGGTAGTCCGACTTGAGCGCGGTCACCGTGTCTCCTTGCGCTCACTCACGCTGGCACCTCGTAGGGGATGATGACTTCGGGGATCCGGTGTACCGCGCGGTCGAAGAACAACCCGCGGCGCGGGCGCGGGTACCAGGCCGGCCCACCGGGCACTGTGGACAGTGGGGAGAGCTCGCCGCCGTGCACGTCCAGGGCGATCCAGGCGCCGATGGCGTCGAACCGGGCGCCCACCCCGCCCAGGTCGTCGCGCAGCCGGGACACCGCCCGCCACCAGCCGAGTACGTGGGTACGCCGTTCCGGCCCGCGGGACAACACCGTACGCAGTAGCTCGTGTCCGGATGATCCACCGCCAGACGGCTTCGCGGCGAGCTGGCCGGCCGCGGCGTCCCACGCGTACCCGATCAGGTAATGCGGGCCGTCCAGATCGTCCACAGTGGAGGCGAGCAGCGCGGCCACTGACGACGCGTCGTACAGCACCGCGCCGGGCAGCTCGTTGGCCAGCCCCTTGGCCGCCGGCAGTGCATCGTCGTCCAGGCAGACCACGCTGAACCGGGCGGTGCCGGGTGCGTGCATCCGCCCCAACGAGCGGCCGGCCGCGCCGAGTACCGCACAGGCCTCGTCCACCCGGGCACCGAGCACCGCGAGGTTGCGTCCGGGCGCGCGGGTCATCCGTACCACTGCGGGACGGCCGGCCACGTCGATGGTCTCGCCGACAACGGCCTCGACCACGTCGGACGCCGGGGGCGGCAAGGAAGGAAGTACCGGCACCGCGTCGCCGTCGAAGAGCCGCGGCGGCGCCAGGTCCTCCGGCCGGGCGTGCCACAGGTGCTCCTGCAGCGTGCGCCAGGCGTCCCGGGCGCTCGCGTTGGGCAGCCGGACCACGTGGTTGGCGCCGGGCGCACCGGAGTCGGCGTTGACCACCGCGTGGAAGCGCGGGATCAGCTCGGCGGCGAGGTTCGTCTCGCCGAGGATCCGGCGCGCCTTGGGCAGCGCGATCCGCAGCGTGAACTGGGCCACCAGCGCGGACCGGCCCCACAGCGCCTCGATGCCGGACACATCCTGGGAGGCGAGGATCAGGTGGATGCCTTGCGAGCGGCCACGGCGGGCGAGGTCCTCCAGCAACGTGACGGCCTCGGTGGTGGCGGGATCCCGGCCGGCGAGCAGTACCTGGAACTCGTCAACCACCGCGACGATCCGCGGCCAGCGGCCGTCCGGGTCCTCCTCGCGCAGCTCGGCGAGCTTCGCCGCGTCGAGCTTCTTCGCCGCCGCGGCCCGCCGGCGCAGCTCGTCGCCGAGGTGGCGGAGCAGCGCCAGGCCGAACTCGCGGTCGGTGTTGACGTTGATGCCGATCAGCCGGACGTGCGGCAGCCAGCTCGGATCCCGCCGGCCGGGCGCGAACCGGGCGAACGACACGCCCTCCTTGAAGTCCAGCAGGTAGAGCTCGAGTTCGCGCGGTGCGGACCGGGCGCAGAGCGCGGCCAGCCAGGCGTAGATCAGGTTGGTCGTGCCGGACCCGGACGGGCCGGCGATCAGCGCGTGCGGCGGGTCGTCGCCGAGCGTGACCTCGAC
>DASRRF010000609.1:0-2984 GCA_035695905.1 Micromonosporaceae bacterium
CTCTGGGTACCCGGCTCAGGTCGGCTGTCGAGGCCGGCCGGGTGAGCCTGGTCACCGGGTTCTTCGTGGACCAACTGGTGCGGCGCGACGATGGCGCGGTTGCCGTGGTCAGCCGGGACCCGGACGGCCTGCAGCAGACGCTGACCGCCGATGTGATCGTCAACGCGACCGGGTTCCGGTCCGACCCCGCGATCACGTCGGAGCTGCGGCTGGACCTGGATCCGATCCTCGGCTCCACCCGTGCGCTGGCCCCGCTGATCGATCCGAACGTGCACTCCTGCGGCACCGTGCCACCGCACGGCGTGGACGAGCTGACCCACCCCGAGCCCGACTTCTACGCGATCGGCGCGAAGAGCTACGGCCGGGCGCCGACGTTCCTGCTCGCCACCGGGTACGAACAGGCCCGTTCGATCGTCGCCGCACTGGCCGGGGACTGGGCTGCCGCTCGCGACGTGCGGCTGGAACTGCCGGAGACCGGGGTCTGCTCGAGCAACCTCGCTCCGGCTCTCGTTGGCGCACCGGCGGGGGGCGGTTGCTGCGGCTGATCCCCAGACGGCCACGGGCAGCGTGGTCGCCGCCGGGTGTTCGTACGGCGGCGGCCACACCGCGCCGAGATCGTGGTTGCTGCTGGGGTCGCTCGGGGTCAGCCAAACCGTCGGGTACGGCGTCCTGATCTACGCGTTCGCCGTGTACCTCCATCCGATGGCGAGCGAACTGCACGCCAGCCCGGGTGCGATCACCGCGGCGATGACGCTCGCCGTACTCATCACCGCCGCTGCCGCGGTACCCGTCGGCCGGTGGTTGGACCAGCACGGCGGTCGCGGCCTGATGACGGCGGGATCGATCCTGGCCACCCTCTCCGTCGTGGCATGGTCCCGGGTGACCAGCGTTGCCGGCCTGTACGTGGTCTTCGCCGGGATCGGTGTCGCCTCCGCGATCGTGCTCTACGAGGCCACGTTCGCGGTCGTCATCGCGGTCACCGAGCCGCGGCGCCGATCCAGCGCGATCCTCACCATCACGATCATCGCCGGGTTCGCCAGTACCATCTTCCTGCCGCTCACCGCGACCCTGGTCGAGCGGTACGGCTGGCGGGACTCGCTGCTGGTGCTGGCGGTCCTGCTCGGTACGGTGACGATCCCGATACACGCCACCCTGGTACCGCGTCGCGGCGCCCCGGCGGCGTCCGGGGCCGTCCATGCGATCGACACGGACTCGATGGTCCGGGAGGCGCTACGCGATCGCGGGTTCTGGCTCATGGTCACCGCGTTCACCGCACACAGCGCGGCTATCACGATCGTCATCGTCCATCTGGTCGCGTACCTGGTCACCCTCGGCCATCCGGTGACGTTCGCGGCGAGTATCACCGGGCTCCTCGGCGTCCTGTCGGTCACCGGTCGGCTGGTGGTCACCGGGCTTGGCCGGCGCTGGTCGATGGCGACGCTGACCGCGGCGGTGTTCGCGATCCAGGCCTTCGCGATCGCGGTACTTCCCCTGGTCGGCCGCCTGGGCGTGGGTGCGGCGGCCTGCGTCGTGCTCTTCGGCCTCGGGTTCGGCATCGGTACGATCGCCCGGCCCATCCTGCTCGCGCAGCGGTACGGCACCAACGGGTACGCCACGATCGCCGGCGCGCTCACCCTGCCACTGACCATCGCCAAGGCCACCGGGCCGCTGGTCGCCGCCGTCCTGATCACCGCCGCGCACAGCTACCTACCCGCGGTGGCGATCGTCTCGGCCGGCTGCCTGGTGTCAACGCTCTGCCTGGCCCTGCTGGCCCGCGACGGCGAGCGCCGGGCCGGGTGACCTGCTGCTTCGTCCGCCACAGCGGCAGCGAGACGCGAAGCGAGCGTCTTGACCGCGGCCCGGAGTTCTTGCCCGCCATCGACGCGGAAGGCGAACGGCACGTTCGCCAACCACTCCTGCGCGTACATCGCTGGATTGCTCGTACTGCCGACGAGCACGCACCCGCCCTCCGATGGTGCAAGCCGTCCCATCGCAGGCCGGATCCACGGCGCCACCTCAGCCAGTGCAGCGTCGAACACAACGCGCGTGGGGTACTCCCAGCCACTGCCCAGGTTCTCTTCCACCGCTGCCACCGGGTCGAGGCCGTCGGGTGGCTCGAACTCGTGTGCGGTCTGCTGGACCGCGCGGACCCGGTCAACCCGGTAGGTGCGGATCGCGTCCGCACGATGGCAGTGACACAGGAGGTACCAGCGCCCGTAGCGGACCACGACCGCCCAGGGATCCACCTCGGCCTCCCACTCGTTGCCGGAATCGCTGCGATACGTGACCAGCACGCGACGTCGGGCCGCGACGGCCGCGACGAGCGCGCTGGTAGTGGTTGGATCCGGACGGGTCGAGTATCGGTTGGGCGCAGCTGACGCGTGCTCTCGCAGCGCCGCCGCTTGCCGGCCGACGCTGTCGGGCAGTGCCCGGATGACCTTGCCCAGGGCAGAACCGACGAGGTCGTCGACGTCGGGGGCTGCCTGCTGGCCGTCGAGTACCGCCATCACCAGACCAAGTGCCTCGGGCTCGGTGAAGACGACCGGAGGCAGCCTCGTCCCGCGCCCGAGCCGGTACCCGCCATACGGCCCCCGGGCTGACTCGACGGGGATGCCCGCCTCGCGGAGGATCGCGACGTACCGGCGCGCGGCCCGCTCCGTGACACCTAATCCGGTGGCAAGCTCGCCGGCCGTCGCGCCGGGGCGGGCCTGGAGAATCTCGATAGCACGCAGCGCGCGTGCGGTGGGGCTGATATCGGTCGGCACACGAGCAGGTTAGGTGATGACGCGATAAACCGGAAGTGGATCGTCCGGAACTGGCCCTAACGTGATGCCCATGACCGACGAACGCCGCCTAACTGATCCAGCCCAAGTGCTGGCTCACGAGTTCCGCGAGCAGGACCTCACCGGAGCGCACTTCGATGACGTGAACCTCAGGGGCGCCACCTTCAGCCGAGTGTTCCTCAATGACGCCAGCATGCACAA
>DASRRF010000610.1:0-3429 GCA_035695905.1 Micromonosporaceae bacterium
TGCCGGAGCGGCACCAGCCGGGCCAGTCCAGCGCGGCCGCGAACACCCGCTTGGGGCCCACCTCCAGGTAGACCGCCGTCGGCTTCGCCATGCCGCGATCGTTACACGGATGAGCTGAGCTGGTGTTGCGCTGCGGTCGGCGCGTCGACGAGAACCGAGCGGGGCTCCACCCGGCCGACCGTCGTGGTGAGGCTGTGGTCTCCGCGAGCCAGCTCGATGCCGGTGTAGAGCTCGACGGTGTCCCAGTCGCCCAGCTCGTACGACTCCCGGTGCAGTACGGCCGTAGTGCCGGCGTCATCCGGGCCGGACCGGCGCCACACGATCGTCCCGTTGTCGCTGCTGTCGGCGACCAGCAGATTGCCGTCGCGGACCTCCAGCACCGCGTGCGCGTCGGCGATCCAGGTCGCTGCCGCCTCATGCAGCCAGGGCCGTACCGAAACGGCCGGCTGGTCCGGGTCGTCGACCGGGTCCGCCTTGCCGACCGGCACCGGGCGTCCCTCGATCACCACGAACCGGTGCCGGGGAAGGTCGTCGACGACCAGCGCGACCGCGTACCCGATCGGCCGGGTACCGAGGTCCCGCAACGCCTCGCCGTGCCGGGGGCAGGACGGCACGCCGCCCTTCATCCGCGGCACCGGCTGGCCGAGCCGGCGCCGCTCGCCGAAGGCCGGGCAGTCGAACTCGTCGCAGTGCCACTGCCGGGCGAGCAACGACGCGCCGAGCGAGCTGGGTGTGCACCGGATGAACCGGCGCCGGACGACCCGGGTGCGCGACAGCCGCTGGACCCCGCGGATCGCGAACACCTCGGCGAAGTCCGGCGCCGCCGGCCGCTCCCCGGAGGTTGATCCGGCCGCGGCGTCGTCGGCGGGTACCGCGGCCTTGCCGACCGCGACCGCCTTGGCCACCTCCGGGTCGACCTCGGTGCCGTCGGCCGGTTCCAGCGCGGCACCGCCACGCCGCGGGTGCAGCCGCAGGATCCGCTCCGGGCTGTCCTGCAACCAGCCGAAGCGCTCCGCGAACTCGGTGTACGGCCGTACCGCGATCAGCGGCAGGCCGGTGAAGTCGGCTACCTCGGCGGCCCGATCCCCCACCGCGGGGGTGACCTCGAGCAGCCCGTCATCGGCCCAGCGGCCGAGCACCATGCGTTCCTTCGACGTCATCGCGGCCTCGGAGAGCAGCTCCCGCCCGGCGATCGGGTACAGCATCGCGCCGTCGTCGACGAGGTATCGGCTGAGCGCGTCCACCGCCATGCCGATCCGGAGCAGGTTCACCGGCCGGACGCTGTCCAGCTCGACGCAGCGGGCGATCTCGCCGAGGTCGACCACGGCCTGTGCGAGCGTGACGTCGGTGGTGAGCCGTTGCTCGATCCGATCCATCACCTGGCTGACCTCGAACCGCACGACGCCCTCCCATCCGAAGACCAACGCAAGCCTAGTATCGACGTATCGCCCCGCGCTGCTCGCAGCGCGGGGCGATACGTCGATCACAGAGCGTGGATCAGTAGACGTTGACCCCGAAGACACCGATCGGCTCCAGCACCGGCTGGAAGAATGTGGTACCGCCGGAGCTGCAGTTGCCGCTGCCGCCCGAGGTCAGCCCGATCGCCGACGTGCCGGAGAACAGCGATCCGCCACTGTCGCCGGGCTCCGCGCACACGTTCGTACGGATCAGGCCGGTCACCGTGCCCTGCGGGTAGTTCACGGTGGCGTTGTTCTGCAGCACGGTCCCGCTGTGTACGCCGGTCGTGCTGCCGCTGCGCCGGACCGTCTCACCGACGACCGCGTTGCGGGCGCTGGTGATGTCCTGGCTGGTCCCGTTGTACAGGTTGACCGTCCCGGGGTGCGAGACCGCGGTGTTGTCGTACCGCACGATCCCGTAGTCGTTGCCCGGGAAGCTGCTACCGACCCGGGGGCCGATCAACGTGGTACGGCTGGAGTTCGTCCACCACTGGGCGCCGATGTTCGTGCAGTGCCCGGCGGTGAGGAAGTACCACGGGCCGGTGCTGCTGGCGCGCACGTTGAAGCCGAGCGAGCAGCGCGCCGAGGTCGTGTAGATGGCGTCGCCGCCACGGATCTCGGTGCTGAACGCACCGGCCACGTACTCGATCCGGGCCGCGTCGCCGAACCGGGCCACCGCAGCCTGGAGCTGGGCCAGTTTCGCCCCGGTCACAGTGCTGTCCACGGAGACCAGCACCTGGTTGGAGGGTACGTCGACGGCCCAGGCGGTGCCGGGGATGCGGGCCGAGTTGTCCAGCCCGGTACGCACGCCGTCGAGCTGCGCGGCGGTGTGCGCGACGAGCTTCGGGACCGCGCCGGCGTCCCGTGCGGCCTGCGCGGCCGCGGCGTTCGTCACGGTGACCACCATCTGCCCGCTGGCCTGGTCGAAGTAGGCACCCGGCGAACCGAGCGCGGCGGCCAGCGACGTCGCGGTCGCCGCGCTGGCGCCGGACGCGGCCTGAGCGGCCGATGGTACGAGTAGCGCGCCGACGAGCAGCCCGGTGGCTGCGGCGGTCAGCGCGGTGGACCTTGTGAGCCTCACTCGAGCCTCCCTGAGGGATGGGCACGTCCGCGTTGACGTACCTCATCGGGTATACATTCCAATGTTTCGATGTTTACCCGTGCTCGAATGCTCTCATCGGGTCGCTTCGGGAGTCAATCAGCGCAGTCGCGCGGGGGCAGCGACGTTGCGCGCCGAGGTGCGGGCTGGGCCGGTGAGCGAGCTGGCGAACGGGCCGGCGTTGCACACCGGCCGCGGCGGCACCGACGGCCCGTCGTTGCGGCCCCGGGCGTACGCCGACGACCGGGTGTTCCGGGTCTTGGTTACCGCGTACCAGGTCGCCACCACGCTCCTCCTTCCCCCGCGCCGCCACGCTCGGGCATCGACTCTACAAACATGACGCAGCGCATTGACGTACTTGCTGTCCGTTGTCAGCACGCCCTACACACGACACGACAGCGTACGGGGCAGCGTGCGCTGCGTCCGCGTGGCGCTACCGTGCGTTCGGATATCCGCCAGGTGGCGCATGTTTCGCCGGGGCGGCCGGCGGACGCTGATCGGCGTGCGTGTTCACCGCGCCCCAACGACCAAGCGGCGGCACCAAGCGAGCCGACGGATTGACGGCCGTCGTTCACTGGTGCCGCCGCTCGTAGGGACTGGTGGGCCGACCACGCACCTCGACTCTGGCGGGAAAGACACTGCTACTGGTTCCTTGCATGCCGGCAATTTGCAAGTTGCAGGGTCTTCCCAACCGGGCGGAGAGGGAGCACTATTACATGTCGTGGTACGTGTCGAGCGTTGTGTCGGGGGTGGTCACTGACTCGACGGCGCCGTTTCCAGGGGTCATGTCGTGGTAGGTGTCGGGGCTCGCAACCATGGCGCCGACCACGATGGCTCCTGCTGCCGTCAGCGTTGCGATGAGGGCTCTAGCGC
>DASRRF010000611.1:0-3996 GCA_035695905.1 Micromonosporaceae bacterium
CCGCGCTGCTGGCCCTGGTACTGCTCATCGACGCGCGCCGGGACACTCGCCATGGGGCGGGCGGGCGGCTCCTGCTGCTCTCGGAGCAGGACCGCTCCCGGTGGGACCGGCGACAGATCGAGGAGGGCACCGACCTCCTGACGACCGCACTGGCGCGGCAACCGCCCACCCGGTACGCGGTCGAGGCCGCCATCGCCGCGGTACACGCCGAGGCGCCCACCTGGCCGGCGACCGACTGGGCGGAGATCGTCTCGCTGTACGACGTACTGCTGGGCCTGTGGCCCTCACCGGTGGTCGAGCTCAACCGGGCCGTCGCGCTCGGCCTGCGGGACGGCCCGAAGGCCGGCCTGGCCGCGCTCGGGCCGCTCCTCGACGAGCCGGTGCTCGCCACGTACGCCTATCTCAGCGCGGCCAGGGCCGACTTCCTACGCCAGTTGCGGCGCTGGCCGGAGGCGGCCGACGCGTACGAGGAGGCCCTGGCCCTGACCGACAACGAGGTCGAACGCGACTTCCTGACCGGGAGGCTCGAACAGGTACGCCGCTCCGGGCGGCTATGAGCCGTTGAGCTACCGCAGGGAGCGGATGAAACCGGCGGTACGGCTCAGCGCGCCCGGCCGTGGGCCGGGACTCGCGCGGCGCTCGGCGACCAGGTGGTACGCCTGCAACCGGTTGGTGGCGAAGGCGTGTGCGCCACCCCAGAGAAAGATCAGGAACCGGCGGTAGACCTGCTCGCCCCAGCCACCGGCGATCCGCTCGTGTGCGGCGTTCAAGCGTTGTGCCCAGTGCCGGATGGTCAGCTCGTAGTCGCGGGTTTCCCGCTTGACGTCCACGATCTCGAAGCCGTGCAGCAGCAGTTCGCCGATCATGTCTTGCAGCGCCAGGAACGTGTGCGGGCCACGCCAGGTGTAGCGCCGGGTGAACGCGCTGACCGCGTACTTCTGTTCCACCGCCGAGGCGTCCAGGTAGAGCCGGCCGCCTGGTCGGAGGGCATCCCACAGCCGGGTGCAGAAGCGCCGGTAGTTCGGGATGTGCTCGATGACGCCGTAGATGACGGCATGGTCGTACGGCTGCGCGGGTCGGTGCGTGAGTACGTCCTCGACGATCACCTCGCCGGGCAGGTCCTTCTCCTTGATGAGCCGCCGGATGTAGTTCGCCGAGTCCTCCACGAGGGTGAGCGAGGTGACGTGCACGCCGCGCTGGCCGCAGTACTCGGTGACGCCGCCCCATCCCCCGCCGATGTCCAGCAGGCGCATGCCGGGCTTGAGCCCGAGCGCGTCCCACATGCTCTCCAGCTTGTGCTCGGCGGCATCCTCCAGTGTCTCGTCCTCGCTGTGGAACAGGCAGTGGGAGTAGAACCGGTACCGGTTGTCGATGAACGACAGGTAGAAATCGTCGCCGAGCGTGTAGTGGTAGCCGATGGCGCGCGCGTTGGTCCAGGTCGGTGGCAGCAGCAGCTGGACCGCGAGCAGCAGCCCCTGGCCGAGCGTGGTGGGGCGCAGCCGGTCCCGGGCCTTCAGCAGCGCGGTGATGTCGCCGGCGAAGTCGATGTCGCCGTTGGCGTACGCCCGGCCGAGCGCGAACTCGGTCGGCCGCATGCGCAGCGCGCGCTCGCTGGTGAACGTGACCCGGAACGCGGGTTCGCCGTCGCCGAACCGCACCGTTTCGCCGCCGGGCAGCTCAAGCTCGCTGGACGTACCGAGTTCGGCGAGGTACTCGGCGATCGCGGTGATGCGGCGCGGGATCACCGCCGGCGCCGGAGCAGACATTCACACATGGTACGGGTGTGTCACGCTGTGTGTGTCATCCCGCACCTGGAGGTTGGCCGCTGTGCAGCTACAGCTCGGCTTGCTCGTGCTGATCGCGGGATCGGCCTGGAAGGTACCGTCCGGGCCGGTCGGAGCCGGATCCCTGGACCGCCACGCTGAGCTGCTCCGGCGGATCCTGAGCAACCCGCGGGGGCGGGCGTGGATCCGCGAGCACCTGCCGTCGGGTGACACCGAATGGACCCTGCGCTACGCACCTGCCGCCCGGGCGGCCGAGTTCGTCGCGTCGCTGTCGTCGCGCATCACCGCGCGCTGCCTCGACGGTCGCCGGCGGCTGGACCGGGGCGAGACCCTCGTCGTGATCCGCGGCTACGGCGTGATGCTCGACCGGGAGCGGTTCCTGGCGCTGACCGGTACGCCGGCCGACGGGCTGGACCCGGAACCGGGCTTCCACGTCGGCCTGGACTTCCGCTTCTACCTCGTCACCGGCGAGGGCCCCGGTGAGCTGCGCTGCAACGTCAGCGTCACGGTGTGGAGCAGCGTGCCGGCCAGCGACGTACACCCGGCCGCCGACGTCGCGGGCCGGCGCATCACGTTGCCGCCGGATACCTACCGCCGGGTGTTCAGCGAGGTGGCGGCGCGGATGGAGCCGGTACTGGAGACTTCCTTCGAGCGCGCGGATCCGCGCGTGTTCGGCCGCGAGCACGTGCCCGTGTTCTGGGTGGTCGCGCCGGCCGACCGGGCCACCGATCCGGCGAGCTACCTCGGCGACCGGATCACGATGACCGCGCGGCTGGCCGAGGCGTTCCTTGACGCCAGTGATGTGCGGGACTCCGCGATGGCCTCCAGCGTGCTGGATGGCGAGTTCCTGGTCCTGCGCCGGCTGCGGCGGATGCCCAGGCAGCGCGACGTCGCCCACTATCTGATCATGCTGGGCGGGGTCCGCCGCGGCGTCACGGTCACCGTCGCCCAGCAGGTATGGGACGCGGCCCGGCTGGTCGCCGTCCTGACCGATGTGGAGGTGCGCGGCGGCGCGGTGCTCGACGGGGTGGTCAGCGATCTGGGCATCTGGCAGAACCATCTCAAGCTGTACGACATGGTCGCGACCCGCGGTTACCGGCTGTGGGACGCGCTGTCGACCCACCTCGCGATGCGCAAGTGGCTCAAGCTGAGCCGCGCGCATCACGCCGTCGAGCTGATGCACCAGATCCTGTTGCAGGGCATCGCCGATATCGCCCACCTCGCCGCGGTGACCCAGGACTGCGTGGCCAGGGTCAACCAGACCGCCAATGACCTGCGCGCGCTGTTCGACGATTACGCCATCACCGAGCGGCACATCCCCGGCGTGACGCACGGCCTGCGCGCGGCGCTGGCCGAGACCGGGCTGATGGATCGGGTACGCCAGCACGCCGACGGCATCCTCCAGGAGGCCAACCGGGTCAAGACAAGCTACGACGACTTGCTGCGCGCCATCGCGTACGCGTTCGACGAGCGGCGGGTTCGCGAAGCCGACGCGCTGCAGAAGGCCAGTGCCCTGCTCGGCATCAGCATCGCCCTGGTCGGCGCGGTCACGGTGCTGGACGCCACGGTCAACATGAAGCCCGAGTCGGGCAGCCCGCAACCTACGATTTTCCGGTTCCCCTTGCTGGACCACGTGGTGCCCCGGATCGCGGCGTCGACCAGCATCGCGCTCGGCGTGGTCCTGATGGCGTCCGCGGTCGCTGCCGTGGTGTGGCTGATGCGGCTGGGGACACTGGGCTCATCCCGATTCCGCAACCTGTACGACGGCTACACCTTCAACCGGTACGGCGTGTGGCACCTGCTCAAGGACACCTCCACGGAGACGCTGGAGGCGTTCCGGCGGACCCGACCGACCGACGACGAGTGGCGTGCCCGCGACGCCCGGCTGGCCGAGCAGTTCGCCAAGATGTGGGATGAGACAACCGCCATGCGCAACCTGGACCGCAACGACCGGATGGGCCGCGACATCACCGGGCTCTCCCACCAGATCGAGCAATGGGGCCTGCAATCCCTGCTGGTCACCGAGCGCGCCCTGCGCATGCACCACTACCGGTTGCCCCGGCTCACCTGCCTCTACCGGTGCGTGATCTGGCCGGACCGCTCGCCGGCCACCCGTACCGACCCGGCCAACTCCCGGGTCGCGATGGTGTCCGACAACGAGCTTGCCCGGTCATTGCGGACCGCCGGTCTGAGCCAGAACGACCTGCAACGG
>DASRRF010000612.1:0-3095 GCA_035695905.1 Micromonosporaceae bacterium
GTCGATGTCCGGCTCGGCCACCGTCGGTCCGGCCAGGTGGTGATCCACCCCGAGCGGGTCGATCCACCAGCGACCGTCCAGGTCCGGCACGGTCGCGGCGGTGGCCCGATCCAACGGGTACGACGGGAGCGGCCAGACGAACAGTCCCACGTTCGGCAGGTTGTACCAGCCGTGCTGCACCGTCATGTGCCGTACGTCGACGGTGTGGCAGGCCGGGTCGAACGGGCCGCCGTACAGCTCCAGCGCGTCGGCGTCGCGTACGTTCGCGGTGCCCGGTGCGGCCAGCCGGACGTGGTTGACGTGCTGGGTGGTAATCAGCTTCTCGAAGAACTCGACGGCCGCTGCGGTCCACCCGGTCGTGGTACGGGCCAGCTCCTCCAGCATCGCGGCGGTGCCCTTGCGCCGGCGGAACCGGATCGTGTCGGCCACCCTGGCCCGGTTGGAGAACGCGGCCGCGCCCGCCAGCGGGTGCATCCCGCGCACGCCGACCAGGTCGCCGATGTACGGCACGGCCCACTCCGCGCACGTCTCGATGAACCGGTCGTCCCACAGCGCGTCGATGTCCTCGTCCATCGCGGCCGCGTGCTCGGCGAGCACGTTGATCAGGGCGTGCAGCATGCCGCCGGCGACCTCGTCCTTGGCGCGCAGCTCAGCGGGGAGCAGCGCCCACAGCTCGCTCACGACTCCTCCAGCAGTTCGACGTCGTTCGCGCTCGCGGTCAGCAGGTCGGCGGGCTCGTTGGAGTTGCCGGACCGCCGGGCCGGCTTGGCGACCACGACATCCAGCTTGTTCGGCGGATCCACCCCGTCGTCGAGCACCTCGAGCCTGGCCGCCACCACTCCGGGTACCGCCTGCAGCACCGCGAGCACCTCGCTGGCCGGTACGGACTGGGCGAAGTCGCGGCGGTCGAACGAGAAGTGCCCGGTCAGCGCGAGCCGGGCGGCCGCGGCGACATCGGCGAAGCGGCGGTCCGCGTCGACCACCAGCCGGGCCCGGATCCGCAGCGGGATGCGGTGGTAGCCGACCAGTTTCATCCGGACGATCGGGTGCCGGGCGGCATCGATCGCGTCCGGCAGATCCTTGTGCAGCGCGGAGTTTGCCGGTACCTCGGCGCCGTCCGGGCCGGCGACGGTGAGCAGGACGAGCTGCCGCTGGCCGTCCCAGACCAGGTCGGCGCGGGCCTTGCCGACGCCGGCGAACGCGCGGGCGAAGTCCTCGTAGTCGTCGAGCGAGACGACCCGGCCCAGCGCGCGTACGGCCAGCGGAGCGTTGCGCCGCGCGAGGTCGAGCGGCTCCGGGTCGTCCGCGCCGCTGGCCGGTACCGGGTTGCTGACCAACATCAAGCCGAGCGGGTGGGACAGCGGGATGGTCAGCCGACCCGGCCCGAACAGCGCGGCGCGGCCCAGGTAGATCCGGTACGTGGCGACCACGTTGTCCACCCCGGTGGGCAGCCGCGCGCCGGTGCGCCCGTCGCCGAAGGTCACCTGCGACGTGCCGTCGTCGCTGCGCCGTACCGTGTAGACCCGGGCGTCGGCCGGCTGTCCGTGCAGTGTGGACACTTCATGCCAGCGCACGCCGTCCACCCAGATGGCCAGCGTGGTACGGGTTCCGGAGCCGGTCGCCGCACCGACGTAGGTCAGCGGCGCCTGGCTGAGCGGGAAGCTCTGGAACGGCACCCGCTGGTCGCCGCCGCCGAGTACCTCGGCCCGGCTCTGCCCATGGGTCGCCTTCACCACGTTGCCCAGCACGCGTACGGTGCCCCGGCGGTACTTGCCGGCCAGCTGGCGGTCCAGGTGCAGCCGCGGTCCGGCGGCCGGACCGGAGACGCTCAGCACGGCGGCGGTCTCCGCGGCCGGCAGGCCGGCCGGGTCCAGCCCGGTCACCGCGATCGACCGGCCCGGCTCGACCTCGCCGACCGGCCGGGCCAGGTCCAGCATGTCCACTGTGGACAGAGTGTCGGCCAGCGGCCAGCCGGCCAGCTCCAGCTTCTCGCTCTGGCACAGCACCGATGTGGTGTACGGCGAGAAGCCGGGCAGGCCACCACCGTCAACACCGATCCGGGTGGTCCGGGCGGCGAGCCCGAACGCCGTGTACGGCTCGTCGGCGACCGCGGAGACCCGGCGGACCGCGATCGCGCCCTCCCGCTGCAGCACCAGCCAGGAACCGAGCACCACATTCGGGTACGCCTGGTCCAGGTGGAACGCCGTGGTGCTGGCCGGCCACGGCGCGTCGGCCCACTTGTGCTCCTCGTACTTGTACGCGCCGTCGATGAGCTTCGCGGTCGGGGTGGTCGTGGCCGCGCCGCCGCCGCCCTTGACCTGGCCCATCTTCCCGCCCGTACTCTTGGACACCTTGTCCTTGTCGCCGGACGACTCGGCGGCGATGATGACGCTCTTTCCGCCCTGCGACGGATTGCCAGTGGCAATTGGCGTCGGGTCCAGCTCGCCGATCCGCAGCGCCACCGGCAGCGCGTTCCACGCCGTCGCGTTGTACCCGAACAGCGCGGCCCGCTGGCGCAGCACGTGCACCTCGACGCCGCTGACGGTCGACAGCACCGGAGCCAGCGCCGCGGGCGGCGGAATCTTGTCGATCGGCAGGTCCAGGGTGACCAGGGTGAACCCCGGCACCAGCGGCTCGGAATCGCCGGGTGCCGCGTACTCGACCTCCGTCACGTCCACCTTGGCGACCTGGCGCAGGATCCACCACGGCGAGCTGCCGCCGGCCAGGATCAGCAGCTGATCGCCGGGCTGCAGCAGCAGGTCCGTACCCAGCAGCCGGAGCACCGGATCGCCCACCGTCGGCGCCCGGGTGGTGAGCACCTGGATCGGTACCGAGTTCAGCGCCGGACGGGCATCCAACGCCTGGACGGTCTCGAAGATCTGCGGGTGCTCGCCGGCCCCGGGTACGGTCTGTGCCTGGGTGCCGACCGGGATCGGCACGCTCGCCGGGGCGCCCGGAGTTTCGCTCACCGTGAACGAGAGCCAGGTCGTCGCCGCGACCCCGGGGCGTAGCTCGTACCCGATCGCGCGGGCCAGCAGCAGCACCGACTCGCGCTCGGTCGCGGTACGCAGAAAGCCCTCGTCGGCGATCCGTTC
>DASRRF010000613.1:0-9764 GCA_035695905.1 Micromonosporaceae bacterium
GCGGCCTGCGCGGAACGGCGGTCGAAGACGCCGAGCGCCGCCCGGCGATAGGCACCACCGAGCTTGGGTGTCTCGTTCAGTTCCACAGTGCCGTCTCTAGTTCCCGGCTGGTCACGGCTGGACATCAGGCCCCCAGCAGGCTCTGGCCGCAGACCCGGACGACGTTGCCGGTGACGCCGGCCGATCCCGGTGACGCGAACCAGGCGATCGTCTCGGCCACGTCGACCGGTAGGCCACCCTGCGCCATGCTGTTCATCCGCCGGCCCGCCTCCCGGATCATCAGCGGCATCTTCGCGGTCATCGCGGTTTCGATGAACCCGGGTGCGACCGCGTTGATGGTGATGCCCCTGTCCCGCAGTACCGGGGCCATCGCCTGAACCAGCCCGATGACGCCGGCCTTGCTGGTGGCGTAGTTCGTCTGGCCGCGGTTGCCGGCGATGCCGCTCACCGAGGAGACCGAGACGATCCGCCCGCCGTCGGCG
This sequence comes from Micromonosporaceae bacterium, assembly GCA_035695905.1. Classification (GTDB taxonomy): domain Bacteria; phylum Actinomycetota; class Actinomycetes; order Mycobacteriales; family Micromonosporaceae; genus EFPC-2. Next base: position 483 of record DASRRF010000613.1, read on the forward strand.
ATCAGGCCGCGATCGAGGAGCACCGCGTTGATGCGCTCCTGGCTGGACAGGTTGACGTCGAGTACGGCGTCCCAGAGGTCCGCGCTCATCCGGGCGATGGTCTTGTCCCGGGTGATCCCGGCGTTGTGCACCAGGACGTTCAGCGCGGTGTGCCGCGCCTGCACGTAGTCGGCGAGCCGCTGCGGTGCGTCCGGCGCGGTGAGATCGAGCTGGAACGCCGTACCCCCGATGTCATTGGCCACAGTGGACAGTGTGTCGCCGGCGGCGGGCACGTCGAGGCAGACCACCTGCGCACCATCCCGGGCCAGGACCTTCGCGATGGCGGCGCCGATGCCCCGGGCGGCGCCCGTGACGAGCGCCACCTGGCCGGCGAGCGGCCGGTCCCAGTCCCGCGGCGGATGCACCGGTGCGACCCCGATCCGGACCATCTGGCCGGAGACGTACGCCGAGCGGGCCGAGAGCAGGAAGCGCAAGGTCGACTCGGCGCAGTCCTGCGCGCCGGGCGCGAGGTAGACCAGTTGCGCAGTGGTGCCGCGGCCGAACTCCTTGCCCACTGAGCGGACGAAGCCTTCCAGTGCGCGCTGCGCGGTTGCGTGGGCCGGCGTGGGGCACAGCTCGGGCGGGGTGCCGAGCACGATGACCCGGCCGGACGGGTTCAGCGCCCGGGCGTACGGGTGGAAGAAGTCGTAGAGCCGGCGCAGCCCCGCCGTGTCGGTGATGCCGGCGGCGTCGTAGAGGAGCGCGGCGTACCGGACCGCGGGCGCCTCCGCGCCGGCTGGGACCGGATCGGCCACCTCGGCGCCGATGACCTCCAGCACCTTGCGCAGTCCCGAGGTGCCAGAGCCGCCGAGGAGCACCGGACCCGTGGTTGCCGGGTCACCGGCGGTGAAGCGCCGCAACCGGGGCGGTTCGGGCAGGCCGAGGCGCTTGACCAGCGCGCGACCCGGACCCGAGTGGGCGAAACTGGCATACCGATCGGTCATCCTGGTGGCCCTCTCTACTCCCGCGTAAGCTTACTCGCGAGTAGGTTAAGGGCAACACCGGAGAGCCTCGGAGGCCGCCATGCCGTCGTCCGTCCGCCGTGTCGCGATCGTCGCGGGCAACCGCATCCCGTTCGCGCGCTCCAACAGCCGGTACGCGACAGCGTCCAACCAGGACATGCTGACCGCCGCGCTGGACGGCCTGGTCGCCCGCGCCGGACTGGCCGGCGAGCGGCTCGGCGAGGTCGCCGCGGGCGCCGTCCTCAAGCATTCCCGGGACTACAACCTGACCCGCGAATGCGTGCTCGGGTCGCGGCTGGACCCGCACACCCCCGCGTACGACGTCCAGCAGGCATGCGGCACCGGCCTGGAAGCCGCGATCCTGGTCGCGAACAAGATTGCCCTGGGGCAGATCGAAGCCGGGATCGCCGGCGGTGTGGATACCACATCCGACGCACCGCTACAGGTCAACGAGCGGATGCGGCGCACCCTGCTGGAGGCGAACCGGGCCCGGTCGCTGGGCGGGCGGCTGCGCGCGGTGGCGAAACTGCGTCCGCTTCAGCCGTTCCAGCCGGAGATCCCGCGCAACGCCGAGGCGCGTACCGGACTGTCCATGGGGGACCACGCGGCCATCACCGCGCGGGAATGGCGGATCAACCGGGAGGACCAGGACGCCCTCGCGCTCGACTCGCACCGGAAGCTGGCCGCCGCGTACGACAGCGGGTTCTTCGACGACCTGGTGACGCCGTACCTCGGGCTGACCCGGGACCAGAACCTGCGCGCCGACACCTCCTTGGAGAAGCTCGGTTCGCTGAAGCCGGTGTTCGGCACGTCCGCCGAGGGCGCCACGATGACCGCCGGCAACTCCTCGCCGCTGACCGACGGTGCGGCCGTGGTGCTGCTCGGCTCGGAGGAATGGGCAACCGTACACCACCTGCCGCCGATGGCGTATTTCGTGGACGCGGAGACCGCGGCGGTGGACTTCGTACACGGTGCGGAGGGTCTGCTGATGGCGCCGGCGTACGCGGTGCCGCGGCTACTGGCCCGCAACGGGTTGACGTTGCAGGACTTCGACTTCTACGAGATTCATGAGGCGTTCGCCTCGCAGGTGCTCGCCACGCTGGCCGCCTGGGAGTCGGCCGAGTTCTGCAAGGAGCGGCTCGGGCTCGACGCACCGCTCGGCGCGATCGACCGTACCCGGCTGAACGTCAACGGGTCCTCGCTCGCCGCCGGCCACCCGTTCGCGGCGACCGGTGGCCGGATCGTCGCCACGCTCGCGAAGCTGCTCGCCGGGCGCGGGTCAGGCCGCGGGCTGATTTCCATCTGTGCCGCGGGCGGCCAGGGCGTCACCGCGATCCTGGAGCGATAACCTAGGTTGTGATCCCGAACATTCTCGCCGCGCGATACGCATCGCCCGAGCTGGTTGCGCTCTGGTCGCCCGAGGAGAAGGTACGGGCGGAGCGCCGGCTGTGGCTCGCGGTGCTACGCGCCCAGCGGGACCTCGGCGTCGATGTCCCGCCCGGCGTGCTCGAGGCGTACGAGGCCGCGGTGGACACAGTGGACCTGGCCTCCATCGCCGCGCGGGAACGGGTCACCCGGCACGATGTGAAAGCCCGGATCGAGGAGTTCGCCGCGCTCGCCGGGCACGAGCATGTCCACAAGGGAATGACCTCCCGGGACCTCACCGAGAACGTCGAGCAGCTGCAGATCCGCTCGTCGCTGCTGCTGGTCCGGGATCGGATGGTCGCCTCGCTCGCCCGGCTGGCCCGGCTCGCGGCCGAGTACGGCGACCTGGTGATGGTCGGCCGTACGCACAACGTTCCGGCACAGGCGACCACGCTCGGAAAGCGCTTCGCGTCCTCGGCCGAAGAACTGCTCATCGGGTACGACCGGATCGAGGAGCTGATCGCGCGGTACCCGTTGCGCGGCATCAAGGGGCCGGTGGGTACCGCGGCCGACCAAGACCTGTTGCACGGGCGGGCCGACGCGCTGGACGCGGCGGTGGCGAAGCATCTCGGGTTCTCCCGGGTACTGACCAGCGTCGGCCAGGTCTACCCGCGATCGCTGGACTTCGACGTGGTCTCCGCCCTGGCGCAAGCGGCGGCGGCGCCGTCGTCGCTGGCTCTCACCATCCGGCTGATGGCCGGGCAGGAGCTGGCTACGGAGGGATTCACACCCGGGCAGGTCGGCTCGTCCGCGATGCCGCACAAGATGAACACCCGCTCGTGTGAGCGGATCAACGGCCTCGCCGTGGTGCTTCGCGGCTACGTGTCGATGGTCGGCGAGCTGGCCGGCGACCAGTGGAACGAGGGTGACGTATCCTGCTCGGTGGTCCGCCGGGTGGCGCTGCCGGACGCGTTCTTCGCGGTGGATGGGGTATTCCAGACCCTGCTCACCGTGCTGGACGAGTTCGGCGCCTACCCCGCGGTGATCGCCCGCGAGCTCGACCGCTACCTGCCGTTCCTGGCCACCACCCGGATCCTGCTCGCCGCGGTGCGCCGCGGCGTGGGCCGCGAGGTGGCGCACGAGGCCATCAAGGAGCATGCGGTCGCGGTCGCGCTCGCGATGCGCGAGAAGGGCATCCAGCACAACGACCTCTTCGACCGGCTGGCGCAGGACAGCCGCCTACGTCTGACCCGAGCGGACATCGATGCGCTGGTCGCGGATCCGGCGGAGTTCACCGGTGCGGCGTCGGCACAGGTTGCCGCCGTCGCCGACCGGATCGCCGCGATCGTGGCGGCGTACCCGCAGGCGGCCGGGTACGCCCCGGCGCCGATCCTTTAACCCTTCAGCAGTCCGGTCGCGATCGCGCGGCCATCCGGGGTCCACGGCGCCGGCCGGCCGGTCGACGGATCCAGCTTGACGATGACCCGTTGGCCCTCGGCGTATGTCGTCTCCCCGTCCATCGACATGAACCGGAACCCGTACACCGCGCTGGACTCGCCGAGCCGTTCGAGCCAGAAGTGCACGAGCGTCTCGCCGGTCCCGCGGATCGGGGTGTGGTACGTGATGGTGTACTCGCGAACCGCGTGCACCACGTCCGGCGTGGTCGGCCGGCCACCGGCGAATGAGTGGCCGCGCCGCCACCAGTAGGCCGACAATGCGCGCTCCAGCAGTACGGCGTACCGCGCGTTGTGCAGGATGCCCATCGGATCCAGGTCGTCGAAGTGCACGACCACGGGTTCGGCATGTCCAAAGTCGACGCTCAGCAGAGCGGGTGCGGTCATCTCATTCCTCCGGTAGCAGATCGGGATCGGCGCACAGGGCGCGCAGCCGATCGAGCACGGCGCGGCGGGCGCGGTGGTAAGGGTCCGGGTTCGGCGCCGGTGCCAGCCGGGCCTGCAGGACCGCGGCCATCCCGAGCGCCTCGATTTCGTACGCCACCTGGTGCGGGTCGGTGTCGGCGCGCAGGTCGCCTTCGGTGATCGCCTCGGCGGTCAGCCGCTCCAGCAGACCCAGCCACTCCCCGAACGCGACGGCGATCCGGTCGCGTACCGGGCCGGGCCTGGCGCTGTACTCGAACTCGGCGTTGGCGAAGAAACAGCCGCCAGGCAGCGCACGCGGGCCGGAGTAGAAGGCCAGCCGCGACTCGTGCAAGGCGAAGAGCCGGCGCACTCCGCGCGGCTTTGCCAGCGCCGGGCTGACCACCTGGACCGTCCACTGTGCTCGGGCGTGCTCGATCGCGGCCAGTTGCAGCTCTTCCTTGGATCGCCAGTGCGCGAACAGGCCGGACTTGCTGACCCCGAGCCGCTCGGCGAGCTGGCCGAGCGACAGCCCGTCCAGGCCAGCCTCGGTGGCCAGTGCCACGGCGGCGTCCAGCACGGCGGTGCGGGTCCGCTCACCGCGGGCCAGCCGGCCGTCGACCACGGGTGTTTCGATCACGTTGTGAGCGTACCAAGAAATAAGACCGATCGGTCGGTCAGTTAGGCTCGTCACACATGGGCAGGGTCACCCGGACCACGAGATCACCGCCCGCCTCACCCCCACCGACGCCCTCGCCGTCTAGCGACTACGACGGGGTGGCCGGCCGGGGCAGGGTGACGGTGACGACCAGCCCGCCGCCCTCGCGGGGCTCGGCGGAGACATCACCGCCGTGCGCCCGCGCGACCGCCCGTACGATGGACAGCCCGAGACCGAACCCGCGGCTTGGCCCGAGCCGCTCGCCGTGCAGCCGGCGGAACGGCTGGAACAGCGTCTCGATTTCATATCGCGGTACGGTTGGCCCGCTGTTCGACACCGTGAGCGCGACACCATCGTCCAATGTGGACGTCTCGACGGACAGCCAGCCGCCGGACGGGGAGTTGTGGCGTACGGCGTTCTCGATGAGGTTCTGGGTCAACCGTTCCAGCAGGATCGGGTCCCCGGTGGTCGGCGCGCTGTCGAGTGTGGACAGCATGTCGACACCGGCCGCGGTGGCCGCATCGGCGCTGAGTTCCAGCACGTGGCCGGCGACCTCGGCGAGGTCGACGGAGACCGGATCGGATACCGCGTTCTCGCTGTCGGCGAGCATGAGTAGCCCGTCGATGAGGCGCTCGTGGCGCTCGTTCACCGCCAGCAGCGACTCGCCGAGCCGGCGGATCTCGGGAGACGCGTCGGGCTTGGTCACCGCGAGCTCGACGAGGGCGCGGTTGAGCGCCAGCGGCGTACGCATCTCGTGCGATGCGTTGGCGACGAACTGGCGCTGACCGTCGAAGGACCGGTCGAGGCGCTCCAGCATCGAATCGAACGTGTCGGCCAGCTCCTTCACCTCGTCCCGCGGGCCGGGCAGGGCGATCCGCTCGTGTAGCCCGCGCCCCGCGCGATCGGTCGCGGCGATCCGGCGCGCGGTGTCGGTGATCCGGTGCAGCGGCTGCAGGGCGCGACCGGCCACCAGCCAGCCGAACGCACCGGCGATGACTCCGACGCCGGCCAGCGCCACCCCGCCGCGGGTGAGCAGCGAGTCCAGGGTGTCCTGGCGGAACCTCTCCTGCTCGGCACGGAACGCCTCGATGGCCTCGGCAACGTTGACCTCGCGGCCGTCGCCGAGCCGGACGAGGGGGTTGGTGGCACCGGCCGTACGGATCGGCCGGAAATCCGCGCCGGCCCGGCCCGGACTCAGCCGGGCTTCCAGGCTCTGCTGCACGAGCAGGTACGTCACCCCGAGCAGGACCGCACCGGCGAGGAAGAACAAGCCTCCATAGAGGACAGTCAGGCGGACCCGGATCGACCAGCGGCTCATGGAACTCGATACCCCACTCCCGGCACGGTCTCCACCAGCTGTGGCTCGCCGAGTTTGCGCCGCAGCTTCATTACGGTCACCCGTACCACGTTGGTGAACGGATCGATATTCTCGTCCCACGCCTTCTCCAGTAGCTGTTCGGCGGAGACCACCGCGCCAGCGGCCCGCAGCAGTTCGGCGAGGACCGCGAACTCCTTGTTGGCCAGCGGTACGGGCCGGCCGTCCCGGTAGACCTCGCGGCGCGCTGGATCCAGGCGTACGCCGGCGCGTTCGAGGATCGGCGGTGCGGCCGGCCGGGCCCTTCGCATCAAGGCGTGCACCCGGGCGGACAGCTCGGCGAACGCGAACGGCTTGGTCAGGTAGTCGTCGGCGCCCAGGCCGAGGCCGGCCACCCGGTCGCGGATGGCGGCCGCCGCGGTGAGCATCAGGATCCGGGTCTCGACGCCGGACTCCACGATTGCCCGGCAGACGTCGTCGCCGTGCACGATCGGCAGGTCGCGGTCGAGAATCACCACGTCGTAGTCGTTGACGCCGAGCCGTTCCAGCGCGGCATCGCCGTCGTACGCAACGTCCACCGCGAACGCCTCGCGCCGTAGCCACTCCGCTGTGGCGTCGGCCAGCATCGCCTCGTCCTCCACCACCAAGATGCGCATTTTGCCCCACTTCTTCGGCCGTACCGCCGGCTCCATCGTTGCCCAGCCGCTGATAACGCCGCTGTTAACGCCGCAGTTATGCCCGGGTTACCGACAAAGCGCTCTACTGGCCGGCGGGCAGTGGCCTGCAGACCGTGTGGAGAGTATGCGGAAGGGAGAGGGCCGATGCGACATCGGATCAAGCCGGCCGCGCTCATCGTGCTCGCGGGGCTCGCGCTCAGTGCGCTGGCGGCGTGCGGGCAGGCGAGTGCCGGCGACGGCGTGGCCACCGCGAGCGGCGGCGGCGCTGAACCCAAGACAAGTGCCAGCGCGGGTACGGCGGACCGCATCGAACAGGGGCGCAAGTTCGCGCAGTGCATGCGGGACAACGGAGTCGGCATGCCCGATCCGGATCCCGACACCGGGCGTCCCGGATTCGGCGGCGCGGTGACCGACGCGAACCGCGATGCCTTCCGCAAGGCGCTGGAAAAGTGCCGGACCCTGCTGCCCAACGGCGGCGTGCGGCCCACCCTCGACGCGGCACAGCTGGAGGCGCTGCGGCAGTTCACCCAGTGCATGCGGGACAACGGCGTGGACATGCCGGATCCCGACCCCAACGCGGGCGATTTCGGTTTCGGCGGTGCCGCCGGGCGGATCAACCGCGACAGTCCAGCCTTCCAGAAGGCACTTGAGGCGTGCCGGAGCAAGCTTCCCCAGTTCCGTGGAGGACGAAACTCGTGAGCACGAAACTGCGTACCGGCCTCGGAGCCGGCGTGGCGGTACTGGTGGTGGGCGCCGCCGCGGCTGCGGCGGTCGGCTTTGGTGGTACCGATACCCCGGCTCCAGCCGGCGCGCACCTGCCGCCGGCCACCGCGAAGGTCACCCGGGCGACGTTGACCCAGACGGAGAACGTTACTGGCACGCTCGGGTACGGCGACACGTACCAGGTGACCTCGCGCGCCGGCGCCGGCACACTGACCTGGCTGGCGCCGATCGGCTCCACGGTCACCCGCGGCAAGCCACTGTTCAAAGTGGACGATCGGCCGGCGGTGCTGCTTTACGGGAGTACGCCGCTGTACCGGCCACTACAGTCCGGGGAGACCGGCGCGGACGTCGCCCAGCTGGAGCAGAACCTGAAGGCGTTGGGCTATTCCGGGTTCACTGTGGACGATGAGTTCTCCGCGTCCACCGCGACCGCGGTGAAGGCATGGCAGGCGGATCTCGGCCTGGACCAGACCGGTACGGTCACCGCCGGCCAGGTCGTCGTGGCCGCCGGTCCGCTGCGGGTGGCCGAGCAGAGCGGGACCGTGGGCGGCTCGGCGAACGGGCCGGTCCTGGCGTACACGAACACCACCCGGATCGTCACCGTGGCGCTGGACGTGGCCAAGCAACACCTGGTCCGCAAAGGCATCTCGGCGACGGTGACATTGCCGGACGGCAAGACCGTCACGGGTACGGTCACCAGCGTCGGTACGGTCGCCACCCGATCCACCACCGGGCAGGGCGCCCAGCAGTCAAGTACCACCACCATCGCGGTCACCGTCAGCATCGCCGACCAGACCGCGCTCGGCACGCTGGACGAGGCGCCGGTGGACGTGACCCTGGTGGCGGACCAACGCAAGGACGTGCTGACGGTCCCGGTGGCGGCGCTCGTTGCGTTGGCCGAGGGCGGGTACGGCGTACAGGGGGTGGAGGGTTCGACCACCCGCTACGTGGCTGTGACGACCGGGATGTTCGCCGGCGGGCGGGTGGAGATTTCCGGCAACGGCATCTCCACCGATACCACCGTGGGGGTGCCCCGATGACACTGGTTCGGCTGGAGAACGTGTCGAAGGTGTATCCGGGTGGTGTGGTGGCGTTGCGGGATGTCGACCTGGATGTCAATCGCGGGGAGTTCGTGGCGATTGTGGGCCCGTCGGGCTCCGGGAAGTCCACGATGCTGCACGTGATCGGCACATTGGACCGCCCGTCGTCCGGGTCGGTGTTCTTCGACGGGGTGGACGTGGCCGGGTTGTCGGACCGGCAGGTGTCCGCGTTGCGGGCCCGCCGCGTCGGGTTTGTGTTCCAGCAGTTCCATCTGGCCTCCGGCGTGTCCACACTGGACAACGTGGCCGACGGGTTGCTGTACGCCGGGGTGGGGCCGGCGGGTCGGCGGGCGGCGGCGCGGGCGGCGTTGGATAGGGTCGGGTTGGGTCACCGATTGTCGCATCGTCCGCATGAGCTGTCCGGTGGGGAGAAGCAGCGGGTGGCGATTGCCCGGGCGGTGCTGGGTGAGCCCGATCTCGTGTTGGCCGATGAGCCGACCGGCAACCTGGACTCGGCGTCGGGGGCCGGCGTGTTGGATCTGCTGGCGGACCTGAATGCCGCGGGCACCACGGTTCTGGTTATCACGCATGATCGGGAGGTAGCCTCGCGGGCGGCGCGGCAGGTCCGGATGCGCGACGGTGCAGTG
>DASRRF010000614.1:0-7676 GCA_035695905.1 Micromonosporaceae bacterium
CCTGGTGGCACGCGTTGGCACCGGACGTGCGGTGCGGGCGGGTGCAGCTGTGGGTCGCGGTCCTGGACGGCCGGGTGGCCGGCACCGCGTTGCTGCGCATCGACGAGCCGCCGAACACCCACCGGGCCGACATCAACAAGCTCATGGTGCACCGGGGGGCCCGCGGCACCGGGCTGGGCCGGGCACTGCTGGCCGCGGTCGAACGGGCCGCCGCCGAAACCGGCGTGACGCTGCTGTTGCTGGACACCGAAACCGGCACGTACGCCGACGGGTTCTACCGCTCCGCCGGCTGGACCGAGATCGGCACGGTACCCGACCACGCCGTCGACCCGGCCGGACGGCTGACCCCGACGACGTTCTTCTACAAGGGACTGCCGCGCTAGATGACGTGTCAACCACACGGTACGCTGGACCGGTGACCGAACCGCGATGGCTCACCGACGACGAGATGCGCGCGTGGCGCGGGTACCGGCGCATGCGTACCCTCCTCGATCTTCAGCTGGCCCGGGACCTCGCGCAGGATGCCGGGCTCTCCGAGGCCGACTACGACGTGCTCTCCACGCTCTCCGAGACCGAGGGGCACCGCTGGCGGCTGAACGAGCTCGCCGGCCAGCTGCTCTGGTCGAAGAGCCGGGCATCGCACCACATCAGCCGGATGGAGCAGCGCGGGCTGGTTGCCCGCGAGGAGTGTCCGGAGGACGGCCGGGGCGCGATGGTGGTGCTCACCGGCGACGGCATGCGCGCCATCGTCGGTGCGGCCCCGGGACACGTGGCATCGGTACGCCGGCACATGATCGACTTGATGACCGAGGCAGAGCTGGCCGCGCTGGACGCGTTCAGCCACCGCGTGGTCGCCCACCTCACCAGCCTCACCCGGTGATGGTCAGGCTGCGGCGACCCGGTCGGAGGCTAGCCACCGCAGCGCGGCGCGGTGTTCGAGTGGCTTGCTGAACAGGTGCCCCTGGCCGTACGGGCAGCCGGCCCCGACCAGGATGTTGCGTTCCGACGGGGTCTGTATCCCCTCGGCGATCACCTCGAGGCCGAGCGTGTTCGCCAGCGCGACGATGCCCTTCACCAGCGCCCGCTGCTGGGTGGAGGAGGCGACGGTATCGATGAACGACCGGTCGATCTTCACCACGTCCAGCGGAACCTGGCGCAGGTAGCTCAGCGACGAGTAGCCGGTACCGAAGTCGTCGATGGCCACTCGCACGCCGAGCTGCCGCAGCTGCGCCAGGTCCACCCAGATCTGCTCGTCCTCGCGCAGCAGCAGGCTCTCGGTGATTTCCAGCAGCAGCCGGTCCGGCGGCAGCCCGCTGGTGCTCAGTTGCCGGCGTACCTCCTCGATGAAGCCCGGAGTACGGAACTGCCGGGCTGACACGTTGACGCTGACGTACGGCGCCAGCCCGTCCGGCGCGCGCGAGTGCCACTCTGCCGCGGCGGCCAGCGCCTCGGCGAGCACCTGGTTGCCGATCGGCACGATCAGGCCGGTCTCCTCGGCTACCCCGATGAACTCGCCCGGCAGCAGCGTGCCACGGGTCGGGTGCTCCCAGCGAACCAGCGCCTCGAAGCCGACCGTCTCGCCGTCGGCGAGCCCCACCACCGGCTGGTACCGGAGGCTGAATGCCCTGGTTGCGACGGCCCGGTCCAGCTCGGCCCGCATCTGCAGGCGCTCCACGATGACCGTGTGCAGCGCCGGCTGATAGCGCCGCCAGTGACCCTTGCCGGCGCCCTTGGCCACGTACAGCGCGAGGTCGGCCTGCCGGAGCAGCTCGTCGGCGTCGTTGGCGTCCCGGGTGGTGGCCACCCCGATGCTGGCCACCCCGTTGATCAGGTGGTCACCGAGCGGGAACGGGTCGGACAGCGCGGCCGAGACGCGTTCGGCCACCCGCTCGATCGCCGCCGGGTGGCTGGCGTCCTCGATCAGCGCGGCGAACTCGTCACCGCCGAGCCGGCCGGCGGTGTCCATCGGCCGCAGTACCCCGGTCAGCCGGGCGGCGACCGCGACCAGCAGTTCGTCGCCGGCCGGATGGCCGAGGGTGTCGTTGACCACCTTGAAGTCGTCCAGGTCGATGACGAGTACGCCGGCGACCTGCCCGCTGGTCCGGGTGCGCTCGACCGCCTGGCCAACCCGGTCGGTGAACAGCGCCCGGTTGGCCAGCCCGGTGAGCGCGTCGTGGAACGCGAGGTGGGTCAGCTCCCGTTCGAGCTGCCGCCGCTCGGTCACGTCCCGCAGGGTGATGACCAGCCCGCGCACCGTACGGTCGTGGCGCAGGTCGCGGCTGGAGACCTCGACCTCCAGCCGGCGACCCCGCGGGCCGAGCACCGTCCAGTCGGCGCCGGGGCTGTCGTGCTCCCCGGACCGCACCTGGTCCAGCAGTTCGCCCGCGGCGGCCCGGGCGGTGGGATCGACGAGGTCGAGCAGGGCGGTGCCGGGCACCATCGGGTGACCGAAGACGCCGGTCGCGGACGGGCTCGCGTACCGGACCAGATCGTCGTCGTCCACGATGAGGATCACGTCGGCGGTGTTCTGCACGAGGGTACGGAAGTACGCCTCGCTGTCCCGCCGGTTGATCTCGTCGTTCAGCTCGATCCGTTCCAGCGCGAGTGCCGCCTGGGAGGCGAGCACCTCGACCGCACCCGGCAGGGTGACCAGCACGCGCTTGCTCGCCGCGATCAGCAGGACGCCGATGTCCGGTGCACCGGACGGCCGGTCGGCCAGCGGCAACGAGCAGCGCAGGGTGACCTCGAAACCCGCCAACTGCTCCGCCTGGGCGCGCGGCAGCGTCGGGGTGTACCGCAGTTCCGGGGTCGGTGGCAGTACGCCGAGCGAGTGCGGGTCGTCGCGCCGGCGTACCGCAAGCATCATCCGGTGGTCGGTGCCGGGCGGCAGCAGGTGGGCCACGGCCTCCCGTACCACCGCGGTGACCTGGGCGACGTCGGTCGCGGCGACCAGCGCGGCGCCCGCCTCACGCAGCCCGCGCTCCCGGGCGACCGCCTGGCGGTGCGCCCGGATCGCGTCCAGCAGCCGGGTGAAGACGAGCAGGAACAGGGCCGCGGACGCGAGTGAGATGACCGTACCGCTGTGCACCGGCCCGTTCACCGACTCGGCCAGCAGGATGCCCGGCGCGACCAGCGAGCTGACCATGAGCAGCACGAGCCGGCGGGTGGGCAGCAGCTCGCCCGGCCGGACCATGCGCGGCTCGGTGATCTCGACCATCGCGGGGTGCAGCGAGGCGGCCCCGAACGCCGCGTAGACGGCGATCCAGAAGACGTCGACCCAGCCGCCGAGCTGCCAGTTCCCGGCGAGCTTGGTGAGCAGGTAGAGCATGTCGCCGGCGAAGAGCGCAGCGGCGCCAGCCAGGATCAGCATGGTGGCCGGGGTCCGCCGGGCGGCTGCGGCCAGTCGCACCGCAAGGGCCAGGATCAGAACATCGCCCAACGGGTACGCGACCGCGGTGACGACGCCGACGAATGTGACGTCCGCGGTGACGATCCGCGGGCTGATCAGGTAGATCCACGAAACCAGCCCGACCGCGGCGGTCAGCGTGAGCGCGTCGAGCAGGCTGGTCCGGTCCCGGCCCATGTTCGCCGCGCGGACCAGGCCGATCAGCCCGGTGATGAGCAACACGCCGGTGACGAGATAGGTGATGTCCACGACCAGCGGGGTGTGCCCCTGGTTCCCGCCCGCGGCCGGGTTCATCACCTCGGCGACGGTGTCGGCCACGGCGTACGAGAGCATGCTGCCGGCGATCATCAGCCACGGTCGGGCATGCCGCGGGCGGTTGCGCCGTACCCCGGTCCCGACGGCCACCGCGCCGGTGACCCCGATCAGCGCCCAGATCGTGACGCCCCAAGCCGGTTCGACGTAGTAGATCGTGGTGAGCGCGACGACCCAGGCCAGGTATAGAGCCAAGAGCGCCCGACTCCGCACGATTCTCCTTTCCCCGAAGGCATCGCCGCCCACGAATCGGGGCGGCGGCCCGGCACGGCGCGTGGTGGAGGTCACTGGGGATCGCCCGGGGGTTCCTCCGGCTGATTGTATAGTGACAAAGCAGAATATATAAGGTGAAATAGCTATTATAGCGGACTAGTTAGTCCAATGATACTACGTTATGCTTTGCACGAATTGATGGCCGCGTGATGGTACGACCGCGGTCAATGATGCGAGCGTCACCGTCGGCGGTCGCCGCCGAGGGAAGGGGATCGTGGCCGCTGTGGCAGCACCGGTAGCGCGGTCGGCTCACCGATCGCGCCTTCTGTCGGCGTACGTCTGGCTGCTGGCCACCCTCGCCGTGGTGTTCGCCGGTACGCACCTCGGCCAGGTCCGCGAGGCGGCCACGACCAAGCCGGCCTTCTGGCTGATGACCGCGCTCGCGTTGCTGGCGGCCAGCCGCGCGTTCGTGACCTCCGGCACCCGCGGGACCGCCGTGGTGATCTGCCCCACGCTCTGCTTCACGTTCGCCATCCTGTTGTGCTGGGGGCTCGGACCGGCGATCGTCGTACAGCTGGCCGCGATCGTGGTGGTCGCGCTGCGGCTGCGGCACACGTTCGGGCAGGCCGCGCTCGTAGCCGGGCAGTACGCATTATCGTTTGCGGCCACGTACGCCATCCTCGTGCTCGGTGACCCCGAACCGTTCGCCGACAGCGGGCCGGTGGCCACCCTGCGGGACGCCGCAAGCGTGGTGGCCGCCATCCTCGCCTGGCTCGCCGTCTACTGTGGACTTGTGGTCGTCGCGGCCCGGCTGCGGTGGGGTGCCGCGGGATGGCGCCGGGCCACCGGATCGCTCGGGTTCCTGGCCCTGTACAAAGCGGCGCTGCTGATGCTCAGCCCGGTGGTGGCCGTTACGGCGCACGTGAACGCGGCGTTCGTCGTGCTCACCTTCGTACCCCTGTATGCGGTTGAACGGATGGCCCGGCTGTCCGCGGACCGCGACCAGGCCACCCGGCTGGACCCGGTGACCGGCCTGGCCAACCGGGCCGGGCTGCAGGCCAGGTTCGAGGACCTCGCTGCTACTCACCCGCGGATGGCCCTGCTGTTGCTGGACCTCGACCGGTTCAAGCACGTCAACGACACGCTCGGGCACGAGGTAGGCGACCGGCTCCTGGTCGCGGTCGGCGAGCGGCTGGGCCGGGTGGTACCCGACGCGGACGTGCTGGCCAGGCTCGGCGGTGACGAGTTCGCCGTGATCACCACGAAGTTGGAGGATCTGAGCGCCGCCTGCGCGCTGGCCTCCCGGGTGGCCAGCACTCTCGCCGAGCCGATCCGGTTGGACGACACCCAGGTGGACATCACCGCATCGGTCGGCATCGCGGTCTACCCGCAGGACGGTCCGGACTTCGCCACCCTGATGCGCCACGCCGACGTGGCCATGTACGACGCCAAGCAACGCGGCGACACCACCGCCTTCTACCGGCCGGACGCCGACCCCAACTCGCCGCACCGGCTCGGACTGCTCACCGACCTGCGGCAAGCGCTGCAGGTACGCGAGCGCGCCGAACTCAACCTGCACTACCAGCCCCAGGTCGCGCTGGACACCGGTCAGGTCACCGGAGTCGAGGCGCTGCTGCGCTGGCAGCACCCGACCCGGGGCGCGGTCAGCCCGCAGGAGCTGCTGCACGCCGCGGAGCCGACCGGGGTGATGCAGATGATCACCGCGCGGGTGATCGACGACGTGACCGCCCAGGTGGCCCGGTGGCGCACGGCCGGGCTGACCCTGCGCGCCTCGCTCAACATCAGCGCACGCGATCTGCAGAGCCTCGACGTGGTGGCGCAGCTTTCCGCCCGGTTGGCCGAGCACGACATTCCGGCCAGCCAGATCCAGCTGGAAATCACCGAAAGCGCGCTGATGGCCGATCCGGCCCGAGCGCTGAGCACGATCAACCAGCTATCCGCGCTGGGCGTACCGGTTGCCCTGGACGACTTCGGCACCGGCTACTCCTCACTGCAGAACCTGCGCAAGCTGCCGTTCGCGGAAATCAAGATTGACCAGTCGTTCGTGGCCGGTATGGCGCACAACAGCGACGACGCCGCGATCGTACGGTCCACAGTGGAGCTTGCCCGGGCGCTCGGTCTGCGGACGGTCGCCGAGGGCGTGGAGACCGAGTACACCTGGCGGATGCTCGCGGACATCGGGTGCTCCGCGGCACAGGGCTGGTTCTGCGCGCGGCCGATGCCGGCCACCGAGGTGCCGGCCTGGCTGGCCCAGCACGCCGCGCGGCTGCGCCTGCCGGCCCGTACCCAGGACGAGCGCACCACGTCGTCACACCGGTAAATCAATGGATTTGCCGGCACCGGCCGCCGCGACTCGGCCAGGATCGACGGTATGACCGATTACACGGATGAGGAGCGCCAGACGCTGCGTACGGCCGCGTTCGGTGCGGTTTTTCTGGTCTCCGCCGCCGATCCGGGGTTCTTCGCGACGATCAAGGAGAGCCTGGCCGGCTCGAAGGCCCTGGCGAGCGCGTCGCCTGAGCTGCAGAACCTGTTCAAGTCCGGCGGGGTACCGAAGCTGCCCAAGGGTTCGCCCGCGGAGCTGGAGGCCACCGTACTCTCCGCGCTGCAGCAGTCCACCACCATCCTTCAGGCCAAGGCGCCGACCGAGGTGGACGGTTTCCGGACCGCGGTGGTGACCGCGTGCGACGACGTCGCGGGTGCCTCCGGTGGCGTGAAGGACAGCGAGACCGCGGCGATCTCGAAGGTCAAGACCGCCCTCGGCGTCGGCTGAGCGGCAGCCGGGGTAACCATCCCGGTACCTGGCGGCGGTACTCGTCGTACTCCGCACCGAACTGGCGGCGCAGCGCCGGTGCCTCGTACCAGTGCGCGAACGACGCCATCAGAGTCGCCACCACCGCCGCGTACCAGAACAGGTTCGAGCGGCTGAGCAGCAGCGCCTGGCCGATGACGGTGGTGACCACCGCGAGGTACATCGGGTTGCGGACGTACCGGTAGAGCCCGCCGACCACCAGGTGCTCGGTGGGCGCTATCGGCGCAGGCGTGCCCAGCCCCTCGACGACGAACCGTACGAACGCCTGGACCAGCACCGCGGCGCCGGCCAGTACCAGGATCGCGCCGGCCACCCGTACCGGTGCCCAGTACGGCCGGGCTCCCATCCGCCAGCCGGTCAGCAGCCACGGCCCGTACCCGGCCACGATGCCGGGCGCCAGGGCGAAGAAGACCGCACTGCCGATCGCCGCCGGTGTCCTGCGCATAAACGTCACCTCCCGTCCGGCCGATTATGGCGTCGGCGGCGCTACCGGCCAGCTCGGCCCTAACGCAGCGACATCCGGTGCGTGCCTGGCTCGCCCGCGGGTACGAAACGGATGTCGTGCGTCTGCGCGTCCGGCGAGGTGAAGGCGAGCAGCCGGGCGGCCTCCTCCCCCGCGGCGGTACGGTCCGCCGCGGACAGCGCGCTGAACAGCTCGACGGTCAGCGTGGCGACATCCTTGTCCCGCTTGATGGTCCAGGTGCCGCGGA
Source organism: Micromonosporaceae bacterium (assembly GCA_035695905.1). GTDB lineage: Bacteria > Actinomycetota > Actinomycetes > Mycobacteriales > Micromonosporaceae > EFPC-2. Next base: position 7,475 of record DASRRF010000614.1, read on the forward strand.
CCACCCCGTCGAGGAGCAGGGTCGCCCGGACCAGACTTCCAGTGATCACCCGCTTGCGGTCCGTACCGGCCATCACCCGGGTACGGTCGACGTGCCCGACCATCAGGTTGTCGAACTCCGGCAGGAACCGTGGCGGCGCCGGCGTTTCCGGATCGGGGCGCGGTGCGTCGGGCAGGTCGAACAGCTCCCGGCCGTCGTCGTC